>NZ_JBICZB010000007.1:0-60357 GCF_043201815.1 Kitasatospora sp. NPDC048296 | reverse complement strand
TTGTGGACCCCCCCCCGCCCACCATCGACTACCGCACTTATCAGCCTCTGGTGCTACTTGTCTTATGGGGGGGGGGGGGGGGGCGCCGGGGGGGCCCGGCGCGGCCCCCCCCCCCCAGAAGCCGCAAGGCGGTGCCGCTGGCATCACCGGCACCGCCTTCCCGGCCCGCCCGCCTCAGCACGAGCAGCTCAGAACCCCTGGCCCGTCCCGATGCCCGAAGGGAGCCCTCCCGATGCACCAACGCCAAAGCCGCCGCCGACTGCCCGCGGGGCGGTTCGGACGCGGCGGCTTCGGCGCCGGGCAGCAGGCCTTCCAGCAGGCCTTACAGCGCCAACCGGCGCCAGAGCACCGGGAGTTCCTTGGTGGCCACGGTGCGCTGACGAGGACGGCGATCGGTGGCGGACGGGTGCTCGGGCAGCGCGGGGATCTGCCGTTCCAGGAGCTTGGACGGCAGTTCGGTGCGGCTGGCGACGTTCAACTTCCGGTACACGCGGGTGAGGTGCTGTTCGACCGTACTGACCGTCACATGGATGCGGCCGCTGATCTCACGGTTGGTGTATCCGAGCGCAGCAAGGACGGCGACCCGGCTCTCCGCGTCGCTGAGCAGCGAGGCGTAGTCGGCAACCGGGCTGGCAGCGGGGCCGGCGGCGGGCGAGGGGGTGGCAGGGGAGTCGGCGGGCACCGGCTCGTTCTGCGGCACCGCGCCGTCCGCCGCCGCCTGCGGCTCGCCGTCGCCGGCCTCCTGGGCGGCTTGACGCGCCACCAGGCGGGCTCTGGCGTAGTCGCCCAGCTCGTAGTGGGTGGCGGACAGGTCGGCGAAGGCCAGCGCGAGTTCCAGCCGGTCGCCGCAGGCCTGCAGCAGGTCGATCGACTCGCGCAGCAGCGCGGTGCGATGCCGCGGCTGGCTGGTGCCGGCCAGTACCCGCAGGGCGATCGCCCGCGAGCGGGTGCCCAGTGGGTGGCGCTGCCCGACCTGCTCCTCCGCCAGCTCCTTGGCGACCCGGGTTTTGCCGATCCGCAGGTTGGCCTGGGCGAGGTCGGTGCGCCAGGGGATCAGCGGCTGCAGGGCGGGGTTGCGGTCGCGCATCAGGTGCCCGCAGGTCTCGAAGTCGTTCAGCGCCGCGAACGGCCGGTCGGTGGACAGGTAGTGGTGTCCCCGGGCGCGCAGGTACTGGACGCCGAAGCCGGTGTCGAACATGCTGTCCGGCACCTTGCGCCGCAGCAGCTGCGCCGTGGTCTCGTGCCGGCCCATGGCCGTGTTGGCGGAGATCGCCGTCGACAGCGGCAGGCCGATCAGGACACCCCAGGCCTGGGAGTGCAGCAGATCGAGCGCCTCGGTGGCCTTGGCCTCCGCGGTGCCCGGATCGCCCTGCAGCAGGGCGATCTCGGCTCGGACGCTGAGCAGCAGCGCCCGCCAGGTCGTCCACCCGCGCCGCACGGAGTCGCTCAGCAGCGCCTCGCAGACCTCGATCGCGGTCTGGACCTGGCCGGTGAAGGCGATGACCAGCAGAGAGATGACCGTCAGTTCCAGTTTCAGGTCGCTGACCTGGTCGCTCTGCAGGGCCTCGGCCACCTGCGCCACCGACGCGGCGCTGACGTCTCCACCGACCAGCAGGGCCACCGTGGCCCACAGGGTGTTCACCTTGCCCGTGGTGGCCCGTTCCAGGGTGGCTATCTTGGCGAGGTCACCGCCGTGGCTGACCCGGGGCACGCCGTAGAAGCAGTGCCGGACGAACTCCACCTCGGCCAGCACGTGGGCGTCGCCCGGGGCGAGCGAGGCGGCCAGCGAGGTCACGGCCTCGTCGGCGAGGCCGGTCTCGCCCTGCCAGAGCATGTGCCGCACCACGGTGGCCGCGTCCCGCGCGTCCAGGTCCTCGCCCAGCACGTGCCGGTGGAGCGGATTGAGATGCGGGGTCACGGCGGCCGGGTTCACCTGCCACTCCGCCCGCGCCAGCGCGGTGGAGAGGGTGTGCCGTTCCTGCTCGTCCGCGGACTCGCGCAGGGCCAGGCGCAGGTAGCCGGTGGACTGTTCGACGTCGTCCGCGGCCAGCGCCTGCTCGGAGGCCAGCCGCAGCACCGACAAGCCCCAGGGCTCGTCGACCTGGCCCGCGGCCATGAGGTGGTTGGTCACCACGGAAGCGGGCGCCCCGTCCAGATAGAGCAGTCGGGCGATCGCGCCGTGCAGCCGGGAGCGCTCGCCGGGGTCGAGGTCGCTCAACACCGCGTTGGCGGCGACGGGCAGGCGGAAGCGGTACCCGTCGAGCAGGCCGGTGGAGCCCAGCACGTCGACCACGACCTGCACCGCGTCGGGGCTGGTCGACAGCAGCAGCGCGGCGGTCCGGGCGCTGGCGTGCTCGCCGAGCGCGGCCAGCGCCCTGGCGACGGAGAGGTGTCTGGGCTCGCCCCGGTAGAGGAAGGCCAGCACCGCTTGCCGGTAGGCGATGCTCGGGACGGGCTCACCGAGTTCGGTGCCGAACTGGGTGCCGTCGTCCAGCAGGGCGTGCACCAGCATGGGGTTTCCGCCGGTCACCTGGTGGTAGGTGGCGCTGATCTCGGCGGGCAGTGGCCGGTCGGCCTGGGCGGCGAGCATCCGGGCCACGCCCTGCTCGGACAGCGGCGCCAGCCGGACCCGGCGGTGTGGTTGGCGGCTGAGGCCGTCGTGGATGAGCGGGTTCGGCAGCGCGCACTGCTCCCAGCCGGCACAGACCACCGTGATCCGCTTGTTCCTGATCCGCCGCAGGAGGTACAGCAGGGTCTGAAGGGACTGGGTGTCCAGGAGATGGGCGTCGTCGATGAGGATGACCAGAGGCCGTTCTCTGGCCAACTCCAAGATTGATGTGGACACGGCTTGGGGGAGGGTTTCCGGGGCGTATTGTGTGCCGCCGTGGTCCAGTCGACCCGATGCCGTCCGGTATCGGGCACCTGACGCTAAGTTGACTTCGGTATCAGGCTGTAACGAGTCTTCCAGAACATCCGTCGGGAGCTCGCCGCTGTGCAGGAGTTCGCGGATGGCGCTCATCGGCTGGGCCCGCTTCTGAAGGCAGCCGACGGTGGTCAGCAGCCGGGCGCCGGTCCTGCCCGCGGCGTTCGCGAACTCGTGGAGCAGCTCGGTCTTCCCGACCCCCGGGCCGCCGGTGACGATGACAAGCTGCCCTGCTCCGGCGACGCACTCGGCGAACGCGTCGCGTAGGGTCTCAAGCTCTCGATGGCGCTCGAATAGGCGCACCATGACCTCCCCCGTGATGGCCTCCCCCGTGGCCATCATTCTTGGATTGAATCCGCAAAAGACTTTACCGGGGCCGCCCACCCTCACGGATCCCCGGGGGCATTATCTTCGCTGCGCGACGACAAGCCCTGGAAACGCGGAAGTGAAATCTTCTCTACAGCAAAAGGTCGTATGCATGTCATCATTTGAATTGCCCGCCCCCGTCAGCGTTTCACGTGGCGTGGGCGGCGGAGATGGCACTGTTGTCTTGGGATGGTCCAGACCTTCCGGGGTTGGGCCGGCTTGCCGGGACACTCCGGGCCGATCGTGGACTTGTGGCTGTTCAGGGGGTCTCCTCCCGTTCCCCAGAGCCGACTTGACGTTATGTTCGGTTTGCCGACGTTGTCAACATCGACCTCGCCGGATGGTCGGCGGTGGCGATCCGCGCGGGTCCGATGGGGGTGGTCGCCATGTCGGCGGGCCAATCGGCGCGGCATTCGACATGCTTCGGAAAGTGGGGGCCGGTTCACTCCAGGGGGCGGTAGGGGGTGACCCCGACACCCCCTGATCCCTAGCCTCCCAAAGGCGGGGACATGGACCGACGAGCCGGGATCCCGCGTTTCCGAAGGCTTCGATCCCGATCGGATGACTGCGTTGGCGAACAACGAGGACCGACTGCTCGACTATCTCAGGCGAACCACTTCGGATCTGCGCGAGACGCGGCGCAGGCTGCGCGAGTCGGAGTACCGCGCGCACGAGCCGATCGCGATCGTGGGGATGGCCTGCCGGTACCCCGGCGGGGTCGCCACGCCTGAGCAACTGTGGGACCTGGTGGTCGCCGGCGCCGACGCGGTGTCGGACTTCCCGGCCGACCGGGGCTGGGACGTCGAGTCGCTGTACGACCCCGACCCCGCGCGGGCGGGCAAGACCTACGCCCGGACCGGGGCCTTCCTGCACGACGCCGCCGACTTCGACCCGGACTTCTTCGGCATCTCGCCGCGCGAGGCGCTGGCGATGGATCCGCAGCAGCGGCTGCTCCTCGAGATCTCCCACGAGGCCTTCGAGGATGCCGGCATCGCCCCCGCGGCGCTGCGCGGCTCTCGTACCGGCGTCTTCGTCGGCGTCATGTACAACGACTACGCGACCCGGCTGCTCTCGGTGCCGGACGACCTCGACGGCTATCTGGCCAACGGCAGTGCCGCCAGCGTCGCCTCGGGCCGGGTGGCCTACACCTTCGGCCTGGAAGGGCCCGCCGTCACCATCGACACGGCCTGCTCGTCCTCGCTGGTGGCACTGCACTGGGCGGTCAAGGCGCTGCAGTCGGGCGAGTGCACGTTGGCGCTGGCCGGCGGTGTGACCGTGATGTCCACCCCCGAGACCTTCATCGACTTCAGCCGTCAGCGCGGCCTGGCTCCCGACGGCCGCTGCAAGGCCTTCGCCGAGGGTGCCGACGGCACCGGCTGGGGCGAGGGCGCGGGCATGCTGCTGGTCGAGCGGCTCTCCGACGCCCAGCGGCTCGGCCACCGGGTGCTGGCCGTGGTCAAGGGCACCGCGATCAACTCCGACGGAGCCAGCAGCAGGCTCACCGCACCCAACGGCCCCTCCCAGCAGCGGGTGATCAAGCAGGCGTTGGCGAGCGCCGGCGTCTCCCCGGCGGACGTCGACGTGGTCGAGGCGCACGGCACCGGTACCGCGCTGGGCGACCCGATCGAGGCGCAGGCCCTGCTCGCGGCCTACGGTCAGGACCGGCCCGAGGGGCGGCCGCTGTGGCTCGGCTCGATCAAGTCCAACCTCGGGCACACCCAGGCCGCCGCGGGCGTGGCCGGGGTGATCAAGATGGTGCAGGCGATGCGGCACGGCGAACTGCCCAAGACCCTGCACGTGGACCGCCCCTCCACCCAGGTGGACTGGACGGCGGGCGAGGTCCGGCTGCTGACCGAGGCCCAGGAGTGGCCCGAGAGTGGACGGCCCCGGCGAGCGGCGGTCTCCTCGTTCGGGATCAGCGGCACCAACGCGCACGTGGTCCTCGAACAGGCCCCGGCGCTCGAACCGCAGACCGAGGCGGACAGTGAGCCGCGGACCGAGCCGCAGACCGGGGCTCAGGGCGAGGCGGAGACCGCGAAGAGCCAGGCGCAGGTTGCCGAGTCGCAGAGCGCCGACGCCCCGGCGGTGACCCCCGCACCCCGGCTGGACGCCGTGCCGTGGCTCCTGTCGGCACGCACCCCCGAGGCGCTCGCCGAGCAGAAAAGCCGCCTGCGCGCCTGGGTCGAGGCCCGCCCCGAGCTGGACCCGGCCGAGGTGGCCTTCTCGCTGGCCTGCGCCCGCTCCTCCTGGGAGCACCGAGCGGTGGCCGTCGGCAGCTCCACCGAGGAGCTGCTGGCAGCCCTGGCCCTGGCTGCGGGCACCGTGGTCGGTAGCGGGAAGCTGGCGTTCCTCTTCACTGGGCAGGGCTCGCAGCGCCTTGGCATGGGGCGGGAGCTGTACCGGGCGTTCCCGGTCTTCGCGGCCGCCTTCGACGAGGTATCCGCCTTGCTGGATACGGAGTTGGAGACTCCGCTCGCCCGGGTGATCGAGGCGGAGCCGCAGCTGCTGAACCGCACCGACTACGCCCAGGCGGCGATCTTCGCCGTCGAGGTGGCGCTCTTCAGGCTGGTGGAGTCGCTGGGCGTGCGCCCCGACTACCTGGTCGGCCACTCGGTCGGCGAGCTGGCCGCCGCGCACGTCTCCGGCGTGCTGTCGCTGGAGGGCGCGGCCGCCATGGTGCTGGCGCGCGGCGGCCTGATGAGCCGGCTGCCCGCGGGTGGAGCGATGGTGGCGATCCGGGCCGCCGAGGCCGAGGTGCTGCCGCTGCTCTGCGAGCGGGTGGGCCTGGCCGCGGTCAACGGGCCGCGCTCGGTGGTGGTCTCGGGCGAGGAGGAGGCGGTGCTGGCGCTCGCCGCCCGGTTCGAGAAGAGCACCCGCCTGACCGTCTCGCACGCCTTCCACTCCCCGCTGATGGAGCCGATGCAGGCCGAGTTCGCCCTCGTCGCCAAGGCGCAGTCCTACGGCGCGCCGGGCATCCCGATCGTCTCCACCCTGACCGGCGCCCTGGCCGGCGCCGAGGAGCTCGGCTCGCCGGACTACTGGGTCGACCACGTCCGCCGGCCCGTGCGGTTCGAGCCGGCGCTGTGCGCGCTCGGGGCCCTGGGCGTGCGCAGGCTCCTGGAACTGGGACCGGACGCGGTGCTGACCGCCATGGCGCAGGACTGCCTCGACGGTGACCTGGCAGCCGCCGCGACCATGCGCCGCGACTCAGCCGAGACGCGGGAGCTGCTGGGCGGCCTGGGGCGGTTGCACGCCGACGGCGTGCCGGTCGACTGGGCCGCGCTCTTCGAAGGCCGTCGCCCGAACCGGGTCGACCTGCCGCTCTACCCGTTCCAGCGCACCAGGCTCTGGCTGGAGGCCACCGCCGCCGGCGGCGACCCGAGCGGCCTCGGTCAGCTCCCCGTCGAGCACCCGCTGCTGGCCGCGGCGACCGAACTGCCCGACTCGGGCGGGCTGGTGCTGACCGGGAGGCTCTCCCGCTCCGCCCAGCCCTGGCTGGCCGACCACGCCGTGCACGGCACGGTGCTGCTGCCCGGTACGGCCCTGGTGGAGCTGGCGGTCCAGGCCGGCGACCGGGTCGGCTGCGCCCTGCTGGAGGAGTTGACGCTCCAGGCGCCGCTGACCTTGCCGGAGCAGGGCGCGGTGGCGGTGCAGGTCGCGGTCGGCGCTGAGGACGCCGGGCGGCGCACGGTCGCGGTGTACTCCCGGCCCGCGGACGCGCCGGACGCGCCGTGGATTCAGAACGCCGCCGGACTGCTCACCGGCGCCGGCGAGGAGCCGCAGTTCGACCTGCGGGTCTGGCCGCCCGAAGGGGCCGAACCCATCGAGCTGGGCGAGCTCTATCCCAGGCTCATCGGGGTCGGCTACGGCTACGGCGAGGTGTTCCAGGGACTGCGCGCGGCGTGGCGGCGCGGCGAGGACCTGTTCGCCGAGGCCGCCCTGCCCGACCGTGCCCGGGCCGCGGCCGCCGCCTTCGGTCTGCACCCGGCGCTGTTGGACACGGCCCTGCACGTCAACCTGCTCGACCTGGGTGACGGCCAGGCGGTGCTGCCGTTCAGCTGGGGCGGGGTCACCCTGCACGCCGGCGGGGCCGGTGAGTTGCGGCTGCACGTCGCCAAGGCCGGCCAGGACGCAGTCTCGCTGGCGGTCGCGGACGGCACCGGCGCGCCGGTGGCCACCGTCCGCACGCTGGTGGCCCGCCCGGTCTCGGCGGGGCAACTGGCCGCCGGACCAGGGGAGTCGCTCTTCCGCCTGGAGCAGGTTCCGCTCGACCCCACCTCGGCCGAAGCCCTGCCCGCGGACGTCGTGGTCTGCGGCCCCGACGACCTCGCTCTCGGCGTGCCGGTCCACCCGGACCTGGCGTCGATCGAGGCAGCGCCGAGCCTGATCGTCCTGCCGGCGGCCACGGTCGCCGGTGAGGTGCCCGCGGCGGTGCACAGGAGTGTCGGCGAGACCTTCGCCGTCCTCGGGGCCTTCCTCGCCGACCGGCGCTTCGACCACTCCCGGTTGGCGGTGGTGATCCGGGCCGGTGAGCTCGCCCACGCGCCGCTGGCCGGACTGGTGCGGGCCGCCGAGTCGGAGAACCCCGGTCGCTTCCTGCTGGTGGACAGCGACGGCACCGCGGGCCTGGCCGCCGCGCTGGCCTGCGGCGAGCCCGAGGTCGCGGTGCGCGAGGGCGAGCTGTCGGTGCCCAGGCTCGCCAGGGCGAAGCCGGCGCAGCCGCCGCACTTCGACCCCGAGGCGTACGTGCTGATCACCGGCGGCCTCGGCGGCCTGGGGCAGCTGATCGCCCGTCACCTCGCGGGCTCCCACGGCGTCCGGCGGCTGCTGCTGACGAGTCGGCGCGGCGCGGACACCCCCGGCGCGGCCGAGCTGCGGGCCGAGCTCGAAGGGCTCGGCGCCGAGGTCGCGCTGGCGAGCTGCGACGCGGCCGATCGCGGCCAACTCGCGGAGCTGCTGGGCCGCTACCAGGTCGGCGCCGTGGTGCACTCGGCCGGCGTGGTCGACAACGGGATGCTCGCCGCGCTCAGCCCCGAGCAGGTCGAGCGGGTGCTGCGGCCCAAGGTGGACGCCGCCTGGAACCTGCACGAACTCACGCAGGGCCGCGAGCTCAGCGCCTTCGTGCTGTTCTCCTCCACCGCCGGCCTGCTGGTCGGTGGCGGCCAGTCCAACTACGCGGCCGCCAACGCCTTCCTGGACGGCCTCGCGGCCCACCGCAGGGCCGCCGGGCTGCCCGCCGTCTCGATGGCCTGGGGCCTGTGGTCCGAGGTCGGCGGTCTGGCCGACCAGGTGGACGCCGGCGACCTGGAGCGGATGCACCGGATGGGCCTGCCACCGCTGCCCGCCGCCCAGGGCCTGGAGCTGTTCGACGCCGCCCTGGCCGCCGAGGACGCCCTCGTGGTGCCGATGCGCCTGGACGTCGCCGCGGTGCGGGCCAGGACCGACGGCGTCCCGACGCTGCTGCGCGGGCTGGTCCGCGGCGCCTCGCGCCGCGCCGCCGGCGCCGCGGGCACCTCCCGCGCCGATGCGCAGAGCGGATGGCGCGAGCGCCTCGCCCCGCTGCCGGACGCCGACCGCGACCGCCTGCTGCTGGAGTTGGTGCTCACCGGGGTGGCCGCCGTACTCGGCCACACCTCGGCCCAGGCGCTCGACCCGAACAAGGCATTCCAGGAGATGGGCTTCGACTCGCTGGCGGCGGTCGAACTGCGCAACCTGCTCGGGGCGGCCACCGGCCTCTCGCTGCCCGCCACCCTGGTCTTCGACCAGCCGGCACCGGCCGTCCTGACCGCCTACCTCAAGGCCGAACTCGTCCCCGGCCCGGCCGACCAGGCCCGGCTGATGGTCGCCGAGGTCGACCGGCTCGAAGTCGCGCTGACCGCACTGCCGGACCAGGACGGCTCACACGCCCGGATCACCGCGCGCCTCGAAGCGCTGCTGCGGACCTGGCGTGACACCCACAGCACGGGCGGCGAGGCGCCGGACGACTTCGACACCGCCACCGACGAAGAACTCTTCGCGACGATCGACAACGAATCTGGAGTCCAGTGATGGTAGACCCGGCCAACGTCGACAGGCTCCGCGACTACCTGAAGCGGGCCACCAGCGAGCTGGAGCGCACCCGCCGCCGGGTGCGCGAGCTGGAGGAGCTCAACCGCGAGCCGATCGCGATCATCGGGATGGCCTGCCGCTACCCCGGCGGCATCCGCTCGCCCGAGGACCTCTGGCGGATCGTCAGCGAAGGCACCGACGTGATCTCCGGTTTCCCGGTGGACCGCGGGTGGGACGTGGAGAACCTCTACGACCCCGAGGTCGGCAAGCCCGGTAAGAGCTACGTGCGCCAGGGCGGCTTCCTGCACGACGCCGCCGAGTGCGACCCCGCGTTCTTCGGCATCAGCCCCAAGGACGCGCCCGGCACCGACCCGCAGCAGCGGATGCTGCTCGAGACCTCCTGGGAGGCTTTCGAGCGGGCCGGGATCGACCCGCAGTCGATGAAGGGCACCCCGACCGGCGTCTTCGTCGGCCTGATGCACCACGACTACGTGGGCGGCACCATCTCCGGCAGCATCGTCTCGGGCCGGATCGCCTACACGCTGGGCCTCGAGGGACCCGCGGTCACCATGGACACCGCGTGCTCCGCATCGCTGGTGGCCCTGCACCAGGCGACCCAGTCGCTGCGCCGCGGCGAGTGCGAGTTCGCCCTGGTCGGCGGTGCCGCGGTGATGGCCAGCCCCGAGATGTTCATCGAGTTCAGCGAGCGGCGGGCGCTGTCGGCCGACGGGCGCTGCAAGTCCTTCTCCGAGGACGCGGACGGCGCCGCCTGGTCCGAGGGCGCGGGTGTGCTGCTGGTGGAGCGGCTCTCGGACGCCCGGCGCAAGGGGCACCGGGTGCTCGCCGTGATCCGGGGCAGCGCGATCAACCAGGACGGCGCCTCCAACGGCATGACCGCGCCCAGCGGCCCGGCCCAGATCCGGGTGATCCAGTCGGCGCTGGCCGACGCCCAGTTGTCGCCGAACCAGATCGACGTGGTGGAGGCGCACGGCACCGGCACCAAGCTCGGCGACCCGATCGAGGCCCAGGCGGTCATCGCCGCCTACGGGCAGAACCGGCCCGAGGGCCGGCCGATGTGGCTGGGCTCGATCAAGTCCAACATGGGCCACCCACAGGCCGCCGCCGGAGTGGCAGGCGTGATCAAGATGGTCATGGCGATGCGCCACGGGGTGCTGCCCAAGTCGCTGCACTCCGAGCGCCGCACCTCCGCAGTGGACTGGTCGGCGGGCGAAGTCGAGCTGCTGACCAAGGCCCGGACGTGGCAGACCTACGGTCAGCCGCGCCGCGCCGCCGTCTCGGGCTTCGGGATCAGCGGCACCAATGCGCACACCATCCTCGAGGAGGCCCCGGCCGAGGAGGTGGCGGAGCGGGCGCCGCGCGCCGCCCTGCCGGCCGTGCCCTGGGTGCTCTCCGCCAAGACCGCAGAGGCGATCAAGGACCAGGCGAGCCGGCTGATCGCCGCGGCCGATGACCTCGACGTGCTGGACGTCGGCTTCTCGCTGGCCACCACCCGCGCCCTGCTCACCCACCGCGCCGCGGTGGTCGGCCACGACCGCGCCGAACTGCTGGAGGGGCTGCGCGCGCTGGCCGAGGGCCGGGAGCTGCCGCAGGTCGCCGCCGGCCCCGGCAAGCTCGCCATGGTCTTCTCCGGTCAGGGCTCCCAGCGCCCCGGCATGGGACGCGAACTGATCGAGAGCTTCACCGAGTTCGCCCGTGCCTTCGACGAGATCTGCGCCGAGTTCGACCAGCACCTGGAGCGGCCGCTGCGTGAGGTGGTGCTGGACACCGAGTCCGAGCTGCTGAACCAGACCGTCTTCACCCAGGCCGGCATCTTCGCCTTCGAGGTCGCGCTCTACCGCCTGCTGGAGTCCTGGGGCATCCGCCCCGACCTGCTCGGCGGGCACTCGATCGGCGAGGTGGTCGCCGCCCACGTCGCCGGTGTGCTCTCGCTGAGCGACGCCGTCACCCTGGTCGCCGCGCGCGGCCGGCTGATGCAGGCGCTGCCCGCCGGCGGCGCGATGGTCGCCATTCGGGCCGGCGAGGCCGAGGTCGCCCCGCTGCTCACCGAGGGCGCCGACCTCGCCGCGGTCAACGGCGAGCGCGCGGTGGTCGTCTCGGGCGACGAGGAGGCGGTGCTCGCGGTTGCCGCCCGGTTCGAGAAGACCACCAGGCTGAAGGTCTCGCACGCGTTCCACTCGCACCGGATGGACGACATGCTGGAGTCCTTCCGGGCCGTGCTCGACAAGCTGGAGTTCCACCAGCCGCAGCTGCCGGTCGTCTCCAACCTGACCGGATCGCTCGCCGACGAGCTGACCTCGCCCGACTACTGGGTGCGCCACGTACGCGAGGTCGTCCGGTTCCACGACGGTGTGCGCACCCTGGCCGCCGAGGGCGTCACCCGGCTGCTGGAGGTGGGCCCCGACTCGGTGCTCACCGGCATGTCCCAGGACATCGTGGCCGAGGTGGTCGCCACCCAGCGCCGCGACCAGGGCGAGGCCAAGGCGCTGCTGACGGCGCTCGGCCGACTGCACGTCAGCGGCCTGAGCCCGGACTGGTCGGCGATGTTCACCGGCGCCCGCGTCGTGGACCTGCCGACCTACCCCTTCCGGCGCGACCGGCACTGGGAGAACGCCCCGTCCATCACGGCGGCCACCGCCCCGGGCCGCGGCGGCGACGAGGGCGGCGAGTTCTGGGAGCTGGTCCGGGAGCAGGACGTGGCCGCGGTCGCCGCCACCCTCGGCGTGGACGACCAGGCCCCGGTGGCCGCGCTGATTCCGGCGCTGGCCTCCTGGTACGACCAGCGGCAGGCCAACTCCACCGTGGACGGCTGGCGTTACCGCGTCGGCTGGCGGATGCTGCCCGGCTCCGAGGACCGCGCCGCCGTGTTCCGCTGGCTGGCCGTGGTCTCCGAGGCCCTGGCCCAGGACCCGTGGGTCGAGGCCGCGCTGACCGCGCTGCGCGAGCGCGGCCACCAGGTCGAGCTGCTCGCCGTGCCCACTGCCGCGCAGCAGCGCACCGCCCTGGCCGAACTGCTCGACGGTCACGGTGCGGTGGACGGCGTGCTCTCCCTGCTGGCGCTCGACACCCGGACCGCCGTGACCGCCGCGCTGATCCAGGCACTCGGCGACGCCGGGATCGAGGCCGGGCTGTGGGCCGTCACCCGGGACGCGATGGCCCACGAGTCCTCGGCCCGCCCGAGCGGATTCAGCCAGGCCGAGGTCTGGGGCCTGGGCCGGGTGGCCGCGCTGGAGCACCCCGGGCGCTGGGGCGGTCTGCTCGACCTGCCCGCCGAGCTCGGCCCGCTCACCCTGGCCCGACTCGCCACCGCGCTCACCGCCTACGGCGACGAGGACCAGCTGGTCCTGCGCGAGTCCGGCCTGTTCGCCCGCCGCCTGGAGCACGCGCCGGCGCGGCCCGGTACCCCGTGGCAGCCCACCGGCACGGTGCTGGTCACCGGCGCCACCGGCGCGGTCGGTGCCCGGGTGGCGAGCTGGCTGGCCGAGCAGGGTGCGGAGCACCTGCTGCTCACCAGCCGCCGCGGTGAGGCGGCGCCCGGCGCCGCCGAACTGCGGCAGGAGCTGGCCGCGACCGGCACCGAGGTCACCTTCGCGGCCTGCGACGCGGCCGACCGCGAGAGCCTGGCCGCGCTGCTGGCCACCGTCCCGGCCGAGCATCCGCTGACCGCCGTGATCCACCTGGCCGGCGTGCTGGACGACGGCGTGCTGGACGCGCTCACCCCCGAGCGCTTCGCCACGGTGCTTCGGCCCAAGGCGCAGGCCGCCCTGAACCTGCACGAGCTCACCGCGGAGCTGGACCTGTCGGCGTTTATCCTCTTCTCCTCGCTCACCGCCACCGTCGGCGGCGCCGGGCAGGCCAACTACGCGGCCGCCAACGCCTTCCTGGACGCGCTGGCCGAGTACCGGCGCGGCGAGGGCCTGGCGGCCTCCTCGATCGCCTGGGGCCTGTGGGGTGGCGGCGGCATGGCCGACCACGACGCCGTGCGTGACGCGGGCCGCAGCCTCGGCATCTCGGCGATGAACCCCGACCAGGCGCTGATCGCGCTGCGCCGGGCGCTGGAGAGCGGCGAGACCACGCTGACCGTGGCCGACGTGGACTGGACCCGGTTCGCGCCCGCCTTCGGCGCCGCCCGGCCCAGCCCGCTGCTGGCCGACCTGCCCGAGGTCCAGGGCCTGGCGGCGTCCGGCGGCGGTGACAACGCGGTCCCCGACGGCTTCGCCCAGAAGCTGGCCGCCCTGACCGGCGGCGAGCGCAAGCGCGCTCTGGTGGACCTGGTCTGCACCCAGGCCGCCACCGTGCTCGGCTACGGCGCGGCCGGCGGGATCGAGCCCAGCACCGCGTTCCGTGACCTCGGCTTCGACTCGCTGACCTCGGTGGACCTGCGCAACCGGCTCAGCACCGCCGCCGGGGTGGCCCTGCCGGCCACGCTGATCTTCGACTACGCGACGCCCGCCGCGTTGGCCGAGCACCTCGGCACCGAGCTGGGCGAGGGCGAGAGCGGCTCCTCGGCCGACGTGCTGCTGGCCGAACTCGACCGGCTGGAGGCCGCGTTCGGCGGGCTGAAGGTCGAGGAGATCGAGCAGGGCCGGTTCACGGCCCGCCTGCAGGCGATGCTCAACGGGCTGACCGAGACCCTGTCCGCCGCCGGCGGCGAGTCGGTCGCGGGGCGGCTGGAGAACGCCTCCGCTGACGACGTCTTCGCCTTCATCGACAACGAGCTCGGCACGGCGTGACGACGTGAGCACGACCGCCGACCCCGCCCCGCACGCCGGCCTGAATCTTTCGCACAGAAGTGGCGACACTCGATGACCAACGATGACAAGCTGCTCGACTATCTGAAGAGGGTCACCGCTGATCTGGCCCAGACCCGGCAGCGGCTGCGCGACGTGGAGACCGAGGAGAAGGAGCCCATCGCCATCGTGGCGATGAGCTGCCGGTTCCCCGGTGGCGTCAGTACCCCCGAGGAGCTCTGGCGGCTGGTCGACGAGGGCACCGATGCCATCACGGACTTCCCGGACAACCGGGGCTGGGACGGCGCCGCGCTCTACGACCCCGACCCGGACGCCGCCGGCAAGAGCTATGTGCTGCGGGGCGGGTTCCTGCACGAGGCCGCCGACTTCGAGCCGGACTTCTTCGGCATCTCGCCGCGCGAGGCGCTGCTGATGGACCCCCAGCAGCGGCTGCTCCTCGAGGTGGCCTGGGAGGCGCTGGAACGCGGCGGCATCGCGCCGGACTCGGTACGCGGCGCCCGGATCGGGGTGTTCGCGGGCACCAACGGCCAGGACTACCGCGACGTGCTGGCGAAGCTGCCGAAGGACCCCGAGGCGGCGCTCGGCACCGGCGTGCTGGCGGCGGTGATGGCCGGCCGGATCTCCTACACCCTCGGCACCGAGGGGCCCGCGGTCACCATCGACACCGCGTGCTCCTCGGCCCTGGTCGCGCTGCACCTGGCGGTGCAGGCGCTGCGCCAGCGCGAGTGCACGCTGGCGATGGCCGGCGGTGTCTCGGTGATGTCCACCCCGGGCGCGTTCATCGCCTTCAGCCGTCAGCGCGGGCTCTCCCCGGACGGCCGGTGCAAGTCCTTCGCCGATGAGGCGGACGGCACCGGCTGGGGCGAGGGCGCCGGGATGCTGCTGCTGGAGCGCCTCTCGGACGCCCGGCGCAACGGGCACCAGGTGCTGGCCGTGGTCCGTGGTTCCGCGGTGAACCAGGACGGTGCCTCCAACGGGCTGACCGCGCCCAACGGGCCGTCCCAGCAGCGGGTGATCCGTCAGGCGCTGGCGAGCGCGGGGCTCTCGGCGAGCGATGTCGACGTGGTGGAGGCGCACGGCACCGGTACCACGTTGGGTGACCCGATCGAGGCGCAGGCGCTGCTGGCCACCTACGGCCAGGGCCGGTCGGCGGACCGGCCGTTGTGGTTGGGGTCGATCAAGTCGAACATCGGTCACACCCAGGCGGCCGCCGGTGTGGCCGGGGTGATCAAGATGGTGCAGGCGATGCGCCACGGCGTGCTGCCCAAGACCCTGCACGTGGACGGGCCCTCCAGCAAGGTGGACTGGTCGGCGGGCGAGGTCCGGTTGCTGACCGAGGCCAGGGCCTGGCCCGAGGTCGAGCGGCCGCGCCGGGCCGGGATCTCCTCCTTCGGCGCGAGCGGCACCAACGCGCACACCATCATCGAGCAGGCCCCCCTCGAGGAGGCCGCCGAGCGCGAGCCGCGCAGTGCGCCCTCGACCATCCCGTGGCTGCTCTCCGGGCGCACCCCAGCGGCCCTGCGCGAGCAGGCGCGGCGGCTGGCCGCCGTGGCGGACACGCTGGACCCGGTGGACGCCGGTTTCTCGCTGGCCACCACCAGGACCGCCCAGCAGTACCGGGCCGTGGTGCTCGGCCAGGACCGCGAACAACTGCGCGGCGGCCTGAACGCGCTGGCCGAAGGCGTGCCCGGGGTGCTCCAGGGCCGTACCGTCAAGGGGCTGACGGCCTTCCTGTTCACCGGGCAGGGCGCGCAACGCCCGGGTATGGGCCGGGAGTTGTACCAGGAGTTCGAGACGTTCCGGCAGGCCTTCGACGAGGTCTGCACCCACTTCGACGGCGGCCTCAAGGACCTGGTCTTCGGCGCCGACGCCGAGCCGCTGAACCGGACCGCCATCACCCAGGCCGCCCTCTTCGCTTTCGAGGTGGCGCTGTTCCGGTTGTTGGAGTCCTGGGGTGTGGTGCCGGACTTCCTGGCGGGGCATTCGATCGGTGAGGTGGCGGCCGCGCATGTGGCCGGGGTGCTGTCGCTGGTGGACGCGTGCCGGTTGGTGGCGGCTCGGGGTCGGTTGATGCAGGCGCTGCCGGTCGGTGGGGCGATGGTGGCGGTGCGGGCGAGTGAGGCCGAGGTGCTGCCGCTGCTGACCGAGGGGGTCGGCATCGCGGCGGTCAACGGGCCGCGGGCGGTGGTGGTCTCGGGTGTCGAGGCGGAGGTGTTGCGGGTCGCGGAGTCGTTCGCGAAGTCGAAGCGGTTGAAGGTCAGCCATGCCTTCCATTCGCCGTTGATGGAGCCGATGCTCGCTGAGTTCCGTGAGGTGGCGGCCGGTCTGACGTACGGCCGGGCGACCGTGCCGGTGGTCTCCAACCTCACGGGTGAGCTCGCCGGCGAGGAGTTGGCCGATCCGGAGTACTGGGTGCGTCACGTGCGCGAAGCCGTCCGCTTCGAGGCCGGGATCCGCACGCTGGCCGAGGCCGGGGTCACCCGTTTCGTGGAGCTGGGCCCCGACGCGGTGCTGACCGCGATGGCCCGCGAGTGCCTGGACTCCGAGGAGGCCGTGCTCGCCGCCGCCACCCGGCGCGAGCGCCCCGAGCCGGACACCCTGCTCACCGCGCTGGCCCAACTGCACATCGGCGGCTGCTCGCCCGACTGGGGCACCCTGTTCCCGGGGGCCGCCCGGGTTGACCTGCCCACCACTGCCTTCCAGCGCAGCCGATTCTGGGTCGAGGTCCCGGCCTCGGTCGGCGACGTCGCCTCCGCCGGCCTGGACTCCACCGAGCACCCGCTGCTCGGCGCGGCCACCATGCTGGCGGACTCGGACGGCGCGGTGCTCACCGGGCGGCTCTCGGTGCGCACCCACCCGTGGCTGGCAGACCACGTGGTCGGCGACCGGGTCGTGGTGCCCGGCACCGCCATGGTCGAACTGGCCATCAGGGCCGGCGACCAGGTCGGCTGCGGCCACCTGGAGGAGCTCACCCTTGAGGTGCCGCTGGTCCTGCCCGAGCAGGACGGCATCCGGGTGCAGGTCACCGTCAGCGCCACCGACGCCGCCGGCAGCCGTACGGTGTGCGTCTACTCGCGCGCCGAGAGCGCGGCCGCCGAAGTCCCGTGGACCCTGCACGCCTCCGGCCTGCTCGGCCAGGTGCCCGCGCGCACGGGTGAACGCCTCACCGAGTGGCCGCCGGCCGGTGCCGAGGCGCTGGAGACCGCCGGCCTCTACGAGCGGCACGCCGCCTCAGGCCTGCACTACGGTCCGACCTTCCAGGCCCTGCACGCCGCCTGGCAGCGCGGTGACGAGTTGTTCGCCGAGGTCCGCCTGGCCGATCGCCCGGCCGCCGACGCGGGCCGGTTCGGCCTGCACCCGGCCGCCTTTGACGCCGCACTGCACGCGCTCGCCCTGCTCGGTGACGGCTCCGACGACGAGACCGCCCGCCTGCCCTTCATGTTCTCCGGCGTCTCGCTGCACGCGGTCGGCGCCTCGGTGCTGCGGGTGCGGCTGCTCGCCACCGGAGCGCACTCCTTCGCCGTCGACCTGGCCGACGCCACCGGCGCCCCGGTCGCCTCGGTGACCTCGCTGGCCTCCCGCCCGCTGACCAACCTGCGCCAGGAGCAGGGCGTTTCGAGCGACGCGCTGTTCCGGCTCGGCTGGAGCCCGATCCAACTGGCCGAGACGGCAGGCGAGGCCGACTACCGCCTCCTGCACAGCGTGGCGGGCAACGATGCCGAGGCCGTCCGGGTGGCCGTCCACGTGGCGCTGGCCGCGGCGCAGGACGAGGACCCGCGCCCGCTGATCGTGGTCACCCGCGGCGCGCTCTCGCTCGCCGGGGAGGAGGTGGCCGACCTGGCGGGCGCCGCGGTGTGGGGCCTGCTGCGCTCGGCGCAGTCGGAGAACCCCGACCGTTTCGTGCTGCTGGACCTCGATGCGGACGCCGACGCCAAGGCGCTCGCCGCCTCCGTACTGGCCAGTGGTGAGCCGCAGGTGGCGATCCGTGCCGGCGCGGCCCACGCCGCCCGGCTGACCGCCGCCGAGCTCACCGCCGAGGCCGCGCCGGAGCTCGCCCCCGAGGGCACCGTCCTGCTGACCGGCGCGACCGGGGGCCTTGGCCCGGTGCTCGCCCGGCACCTGATCACTGCCCTCGGCGCGCGCCACCTGCTGCTGCTCAGCCGGCGCGGCGGCGGGGACGAGCTGACCGCCGAACTCACCGAGCTCGGCGCGCAGGTCACCGTCCGGGCCTGCGACGTGGCCGACCGCGCCGCGCTCGCCGAGGTGCTGGCCGAGATCCCGGCCGAGCATCCGCTCACCGCCGTGGTACACGCCGCCGGGCTGCTCGACGACGGCGTGGTCGCCTCGCTGACCCCCGAGCGGATCGACGCCGTGCTGCGGCCCAAGGTGGACGGCGCGCTCAACCTGCACGAGCTCACCGCGGACGCGCCGCTGCGCGCCTTCGTGCTGTTCTCCTCGGTCGCCGGGCTGGTGGGCGCACCGGGTCAGGGCAACTACGCGGCCGCCAACGCCTTCCTGGACGCGCTGGCCGCCGGGCGACACGCGCTCGGCCTGCCCGCCCTCTCGCTGGCCTGGGGGCCCTGGGCCCCGGTCGGCGGCATGACCAGCTCCCTGGAGGAGGCCGACCGGGCGAGGATCTCGCGCGGCGGCATGACCGAGCTGTCCGCCGAGGACGGCGTGGCGCTCTTCGACCTGGCCCGGGCCACCGGGCTGGCGGCCCTGGCCCCGGTGCGGCTGAACCTGGCGGCGCTGCGTCGCCAGGGCGCCGCGCTCGCCCCGGTGTTCCGCTCCCTGGTGGGCCGTACGGTGCGCCGCGAGGCGGTGGCGGTCGAGGGCTCGGAGTTCTCCTTCGCCGACCGGATGGCCGAACTCGGCGAGCGGGAGCGCGCGGACGCGCTGCTCCAGCTGGTCCGGGTCCAGGTCGCGGCCGTGCTCGGGCACGCCTCCGCGGAGGCGATCGACCCGGGCCGGGCCTTCCAGGACCTCGGCTTCGACTCGCTGGCCGCCGTCGAACTGCGCAACGCCCTGACCACCGAGACCGGCCACCGGCTGCCCGCCACCCTGGTCTTCGACTACCCGTCACCCGAGGCGCTGGCCGGCAACCTGGTCACCCGGTTCAGCGGCGTCAAGTCCGGCCCGCGCAAGGCCGCCCGGGCGAGCGCCGCCCGTACCGACGAGCCGATCGCCATCGTCGGCATGGCCTGCCGCTATCCGGGCGGGGTGACCTCGCCGCAGGAGCTGTGGGACCTGGTGATCGGCGAGAGCGACGCGATCAGCGCCTTCCCGGACAACCGGGGCTGGGACATCGACCGGATCTACGACCCGACCCGCGAGCGCCCCGACACCAGCTACGTCCACGAGGGCGGGTTCCTGCATGACGCCGGCGCGTTCGACGCCGAGTTCTTCGGGATCTCGCCGCGTGAGGCGCTGTTGATGGATCCGCAGCAGCGGTTGCTGCTGGAGAGTTCCTGGGAGGCGTTGGAGGGCGCCGGGATCGATCCGGTCTCGCTGAAGGGCAGCCGCACCGGTGTGTTCGCCGGGGTGATGTACCACGACTACTTCGGCGCGTTCGGTAGTGGCAGCATCGTGTCGGGCCGGGTGGCTTACACCCTCGGGCTCGAGGGGCCGACGCTGTCGATCGACACGGCGTGCTCCTCCTCGCTGGTGGCGCTGCACCTGGCGGCGCAGTCGCTGCGCGGCGGCGAGTCCACCCTCGCCCTGGTGGGCGGCGTCGCGGTGATGTCGACCCCGGACCCGTTCGTGGAGTTCAGCCGCCAGGGCGCGCTCGCCCCCGACGCGCAGTGCCGCCCGTTCGCCACCGGCGCCGGCGGCACGGTCTGGGGTGAGGGCGTCGGTGTCCTGGTCCTGGAGCGCCTGTCGGACGCCCGGCGCAACGGGCACCAGGTACTGGCCGTGGTCCGCGGCACCGCCGTCAACCAGGACGGTGCCTCCAACGGGCTGACCGCGCCCAACGGGCCCTCCCAGCAGCGGGTGATCGAGCAGGCCCTGGCCAACGCCGGGCTGTCGGCCGCCGACGTCGACGTGGTCGAGGCGCACGGCACCGGTACCACGCTGGGCGACCCGATCGAGGCGCAGGCCCTGCTGGCCACCTACGGCCAGGACCGTGGTGAGGACCGACCGCTCTGGTTGGGCTCGATCAAGTCGAACATCGGTCACACCCAGGCGGCCGCCGGTGTGGCCGGGGTGATCAAGATGGTGCAGGCGATGCGCCACGGCGTGCTGCCCAAGACCCTGCACGTGGACGAGCCCTCCACTCACGTGGACTGGACGGCCGGCGAGGTCCGGTTGCTGACCGAGGCCCGGGCCTGGCCCGAGGTCGAGCGGCCGCGCCGGGCCGGGATCTCCTCCTTCGGGATCAGCGGCACCAACGCCCACACCATCATCGAACAGGCCCCGGCCGCGGCCGAGCAGCCGGAGACGAGCGCGGCGCCGACCACGGCCCCGTGGCTGCTCTCCGCGAAGTCCCGAGCGGCGCTGCCCGCCCAGGCCGAACGGCTGCTGGCCTTCGTGGACGCCAACCCGCGGCTCGCGCCCGCGGACCTGGCCCACGCACTGGCCACCACCCGTGCCCACTTCGAGCACCGCGCGGCCATCGCCGGCGCGGACCGCGCCGAACTGCGCGACTCGCTGGCCGCGTTGGCCGCCGGGCGCACCGCTCCCGGGCTGGTCGAGGGCACCGCCACCGGCTCCCGCCCGGTCTTCGTGTTCCCGGGCCAGGGCTCCCAGTGGCAGGGCATGGCCACCGAACTGCTGGTCTCCTCGCCGGTGTTCGCGGCCGCGATGGCCGAGTGCGCCGCCGCCTGCGCGCCGTTCACCGACTGGGACCTGCTGGCCGAGCTGAACGGCCCGCTCGACCGGGTGGACGTCGTCCAGCCGCTGCTCTGGGCCGTCATGGTCTCGCTGGCGCGGACCTGGATCTCGTACGGGGTGCGCCCCGCCGCGGTGATCGGGCACTCCCAGGGCGAGATCGCGGCGGCCGTGGTGGCCGGTGCGCTGTCGCTGGAGGACGGCGCCCGGATCGTCACCCTGCGCAGCCAGGCCATCGCCCAGGACCTGTCCGGCGGGGGCGGCATGATGTCGGTCGCGCTGCCCGTCGACCAGGTGGAGGAACGACTGGCGGCCTTCGACGGCCGGCTCTCCGTCGCCGCGCGCAACGGGTCGGGATCGGTCGTGGTCGCCGGCTTCGTGGACGCCCTGGACCTCCTGCAGGCCCAGCTCAAGGACGAGGGCGTGCGGGTCAAGCGGCTGCCGGTGGACTACGCCTCGCACTCCGCGCAGGTCGAGGCGATCCGGACCAGGTTGCTGGAGACCCTGGCGGAGGTCTCGCCGCTCCCCGCCGAGGTGCCGTTCTACTCGACCGTCACCGGCGAGCTCGTCGACACCACCGAGCTGAACGCCGAGTACTGGTACACCAACCTGCGCCGGACCGTGCTCTTCGAGCAGGCCGCCGGGGCCGCGGTCGGCAAGGGCCACGGAGTGTTCATCGAGTGCAGCCCGCACCCGGTGCTCACCGTCGGCCTCCAGGAGACCTTCGACGGCGTGCGGGCGCTGGGCTCGCTGCGCCGCGAGGAGGGCGGCCCGGCCCGGTTCGCCGCCGCGCTCGGCGAGGCCTTCGCGCACGGCGTCGCGGTCGACTGGCGACAGGTCTTCGATGGCCTGCGCCCGCGCCGCGTCGAGCTGCCGACCTATGCCTTCCGGCACGAGCAGTTCTGGCTGGACAGCGTCTCCGGCAACGCCGACGTCACCTCGGCCGGTCTCACCCGGACCGACCATCCGATCCTGAGTGCGGCGATGACCCGCGCCGACACCGACGGCACCGTCCTCACCGGCCGTCTCTCGCTCGGCACCCACCCGTGGCTGGCCGACCACGTGGTCGGCGGGGAGTTGCTGTTCCCCGGCACCGGCTACCTCGAGCTGGCCCTCCAGGCCGCCGATCAGGTGGGCCTGGGCCGGGTCGCCGACCTCACCCTGCACGCCCCGCTGGTCTTCCCCGAGCACGGTGCGGTGCAGCTGCAGGTCGTGGTCGGCGCGGTGGAGGAGTCCAGCCGCCCGGTCGGCATCTACTCGCGCCCCGAGAGCGAGGCCGACGACGAGCCCTGGATCCGGCACGCCGACGGTGTGCTCGCCCCGGGCGGCGCGCCCGCCGAGCCGGAGCTCACCCTCTGGCCGCCCACCGGCGCCGAGCCGATCGATCTCGACGGGGTGTACGAGCAGCTCGCCGAGGCCGGACTCGCCTACGGGCCCGCCTTCCAGGGCCTGCGCGCCGCCTGGCGCCTGGGCCAGGAGGTCTACGCCGAGGTGGCCTTCGCCCAGCAGGTGGACGGCTACGGCCTGCACCCGGCCCTGGCGGACGCCGCCCTGCACACGGTCGGCCTGACCGGCGTCGCCGAGGACGAGGCGCTGCTGCCGTTCGCCTGGTCCGAGGTGCACCTGCACGCGACCGGCGCCAGGGAACTGCGGGTCCGGGTCAAGCCCTTGGGCCAGAGCGGCGCGGTGGAGCTGACGTTCGCCGACGCCGGCGGCGCGCCGGTGGCGAGCGTCGGCTCGCTCGCCCTGCGCCCGATCCCGGCCGAACAGCTCGCCGCCGCCGCCAAGTCGGCGCGGGCGGGCGCGCTCTACCAGGTGGAGTGGATTACCGCGCCGAGCCCGGCCGTCGACCCCGCCCACGACCCGGTGGTGCTGCGCAGCCCGGCGGGCACCAGCGCAGACGAGGTACGGGCAGCCGTGCACACCGTCCTCGACCAGCTGCGTGAGCAACTGGCGGGCGAGGCCACCGTGCTGGTGGCCACCGGCGCCGACCTGGCCGGTGCGGCGGTGGCCGGACTGGTCCGCTCGGCGCAGTCGGAGAACCCGGAGCGGATCGTCCTGGTCGAGCTCGACCAGGACCCGGCCTCCGAGGCGCTGCTGCCCACCGCCTCGGCCGTGGGCGAGCCGCACCTGGCGATCCGGGGCGGCGCCATCCAGCTGCCCCGGCTGGTCCGGGCCGAACCGGCCGCCGACCAGGAACGGTTGGAGCTCGACCCCGCGGGCACCGTGCTGCTGACCGGCGCGAGCGGCGCACTGGGCACCCTGATCGCCCGACAGCTGGTCACCGAGTGGGGGGTGCGGCACCTGCTGCTGCTCAGCCGCCGCGGCGCGGCCCCCGAGCTCGTCACCGAGCTCACCGAACTCGGCGCCGAGGTCACCGCCGCCGCCTGCGACGTGGCGGACCGCGCGGCGCTGGCCGAGGTGTTGGCACAGGTCCCGGCCGAGCATCCGCTGACCGCGGTGGTGCACGCGGCCGGGGTGCTCGCCGACGGCGTGCTCTCCTCGCTCACCGCCGAGCGGCTGGACGCCGTGCTGCGCCCCAAGGTGGACGCGGCCTGGTACCTGCACGAGCTGACCGCCGGTCTCGACCTCAAGGCGTTCGTCCTGTTCTCCTCGGCCGCCGCCACCCTCGGCTCGCCGGGGCAGGCCAACTACGCCGCGGCCAACGCCTTCCTGGACGCGCTGGCCGGCCACCGCCGGGGGCTCGGCCTGCCGGGCCAGTCGCTGGCCTGGGGCCTGTGGGCGCAGGCCAGCGGGATGACCGGCACGCTGGACGACACCGACCTGTCCCGGATCTCCCGGGGCGGCGTGGCGGCCCTGGCCACCGATGAGGGCTTGGCGCTCTTCGACGAGGCGCTGCACTCCCGGCACCCCGCCGTGCTGCCGATGAAGCTGGAACCGGCCGGACTGCGGGCCCAAGGTGACGTCCTGTCACCGCTCTTCCGCGCCTTGGTGCGCTCCCGGCGCCAGGCCGTCTCCGGTCAGCCGGCCGCCGGCGCCGACTCGCTGCGCGGCCGGCTGGCCGCCCTCGCCGAGGTCGAACGCAAGCCCTTCCTGGTGGAGTTGGTCCGCACCCAAGCCGCCTCGGTGCTCGGGCACCGCTCGGCGGAGGCGGTCGAAGCGCACAAGGCTTTCCGCGAGCTGGGCTTCGACTCGCTGGCCGCGGTCGAGTTGCGCAACGGCCTGGCGGCGGCCACCGGGCTGCGCCTGCCGGCCACCTTGGTGTTCGACTACCCCAACCCCCTCGAACTGGCCGGCTACCTGCTCGAGCAGCTGGTCGGCAACCTGGCGGCCGTGCCGGTGCAGGCCGCGCCCGCCGGCTCGGAGGAGCCGGTCGCGATCATCGGGATGAGCTGCCGCTACCCCGGCGGCGTGAACTCGCCCGAGGACCTGTGGAAGCTGGTCGTCGGCGAGGTGGACGCCATCGGCGAGTTCCCCACCGACCGAGGCTGGGACCTGGAGTCGCTCTACGACCCGACCCTGGACCGCCCCGGCACCAGCTACGCCAAGCACGGCGCGTTCCTGTACGACGCGGGCGACTTCGACGCCGACTTCTTCGGCATGGATCCGGAGGAGGCGCTGGTCACCGACCCGCAGCAGCGGGTGCTGCTGGAGACCGCCTGGGAGGCGCTGGAGCGGGCCGCCATCGACCCGGTCTCGCTGCGCGGCAGCGCGACCGGGGTGTTCGCCGGCGTGATGTACCACGACTACTTCGAGAGCTACGGCTCCGGCAGTGTGGTCTCGGGCCGGGTCGCCTACACGCTCGGTCTGGAGGGGCCGACGCTGACGGTGGACACCGCCTGCTCCTCCTCGCTGGTCGCGTTGCACCTCGCGGTGCAGTCGCTGCGCCAGGGTGACTGCACCCTGGCACTGGCCGGCGGGGTGACGGTGATGGCCACCCCGGGGACCTTCGTCGAGTTCAGCCGGCAGCGCGGCCTGTCGCGCGACGGGCGCTGCCGCCCGTTCGCGGACGCCGCCAACGGCACCGGTTTCGGCGAGGGCGCGGGCGTCCTGCTGCTGGAGCGGCTCTCGGACGCCCGCCGCAACGGCCACCAGGTGCTGGCCGTGGTGCGCGGCACCGCGATGAACCAGGACGGTGCCTCCAACGGCATCACCGCCCCCAACGGCCCCGCCCAGCAGCGGGTGATCCGCCGCGCGCTGGCGGCGGCGGGTGTGCCCGGCGGCGAGGTCGACCTGGTCGAGGCGCACGGCACCGGCACCACGCTGGGCGACCCGATCGAGGCGCAGGCCCTGATCGCGACCTACGGCAGCGAGCACACCGAGGAGCGCCCGCTCTGGCTCGGCTCGATCAAGTCGAACATCGGTCACACCCAGGCCGCGGCCGGGGTGGCCGGCGTGATCAAGATGGTGCAGGCGATCCGCCACGGGGTGCTGCCCAAGACCCTGCACGTGGACGAGCCGTCCCGGCACGTCGACTGGACGGACAGCCACGTCCGGCTGCTCACCGAGTCGCTGGCATGGCCCGAGTACGACCACCCGCGCCGGGCCGGGATCTCCTCGTTCGGGATCAGCGGCACCAACGCGCACGTGGTGATCGAGGCCGCGCCCAGCGCTCCCGGTGAGGAGGCTGCCGCGCTGGTGGCGCGGCAGCCGCAGGCCCCGCTGCTGCTTTCGGGCCACAGCCCGCAGGCGCTGCGCGAGCAGGCCGAGCGGCTGCTGAGCCACCTGGGCGAGCGGGCCGAGCTCGATCCGCGCCAGGTCGCGGCGGTGTTGGCGAGTGCCCGCGGCCACCACGCCCACCGGGCGGCGGTGAGCGGCGGTGACTGGGACGAACTCCTGCGCGGCCTGCGGTCGTTGGCCGAGGGTCAGGCCTCGCCGAGCGTGGCGCTCGGCACTGCGGCAGCGGGTCGCACCGCGTTCCTGTTCTCCGGCCAGGGCTCGCAACTGGTCGGTATGGGCGAGGAGTTGATCGAGACGTTCCCGGCCTTCGCGGCCGCCTTCGAGGAGGTGTGCGAGCGGCTGGACCCGCTGCTCGACCAGCCGCTGCGCGAGGCGCTGTCCTCGGCCGAGCTGCTGGACCGCACCGAGTACACCCAGCCCGCCCTGTTCGCGCTCGAAGTCGCGCTCTTCAGGCTGCTGGAGTCCTGGGGCATCCGCCCCGACCTGCTGGCCGGGCACTCCATCGGCGAGTTCGCCGCCGCTCACGTGGCCGGGGTCTGGTCGCTGGCGGACGCCGCCCGACTGGTCGCCGCGCGCGGCCGGCTGATGCAGGCGCTGCCCGCCGGCGGTGCGATGGTGGCGATCAAGGCCACCGAGGCCGAGATCGAGCCGCTGCTGACCGAGCGGGTGAGCATCGCGGCGGTCAACGGGCCGAGCTCCGTGGTGATCTCGGGCGAGGCGATGGCGGTGCGCGCGATCGCCGAGCGGTTCGAGCGGGCCAGGGAGCTGACGGTCAGCCACGCCTTCCACTCGCCGCTGATGGAGCCGATGCTCGCCGAGTTCCGCGAGGTCGCCGCCGGGCTGGAGTACCACCCGCCGCGGATCGCCGTCGTCTCCACCCTGACCGGAGCGCAGGCTGCCGCGCAGGAGCTGTGCTCACCGGAGTACTGGGTGCGCCACGTGCGCGAGGCGGTGCGCTTCGCGGACGGCGTGCGGGCGCTGGAGGAGGCCGGCGCGCGCCGGTTCGTCGAGATCGGTCCGGGCGGGGTGCTGACCGCGCTGGCCGCCGAGAACCTGGCCGAGGGTCCGAGCGGTGACGCCGCGCTGATCCCGCTGCTGCGCAAGGACCGGCAGGAGTCGGCGGCGGTGCTCACCGCCCTGGGCGCCTTCCACGTCCACGGCGGCGCGGTGGACTGGGCGCGGCTGCTGCCGGCCGGTGCCGCGGTCGAGTTGCCGACGTACGCCTTCCAGCGCCGCCGGTACTGGATGGCGAGCGAGCCCGCGGGCTACCGGGCGACGGCGGACCACCCGCTGCTGGGCAGCGCCGTGGACCTCGCGGGAGGCGAGGGCACGCTGTTCACCGGACGGCTCTCGTTGCAGAGCCACCCCTGGCTGGCCGATCACGCGGTCGGCGGGGTGGTGCTGCTGCCCGGCACGGCGTTCGTCGAGATGGCGCTGGCGGCCGGCGCGGACCTCGGGGCCGGCGCGGTCGAGGAACTGACCATTGCCGAACCCCTGCTGCTGCCCGAGCAGGGCACGGTCCGGCTGCAGTGCACGGTGCGTCCGGCCGATGCCGGGACCTGGACGTTCCAGGTGTACTCCCGCACGGCGGACGAGTTGGGGGCACCTCCCGGTCACCAGGCCGGGGGACCGTGGACCTCGCACGCCACCGGGCTGCTGCGGGCCGCTTCGGCCCCGGCGCCCGGCATGCCGCAGGCCTGGCCGCCGGTCGGCGCCGAGGCGCTCGACCTGGCGGGGACCTATGAGCGCCTGGCCGAGCTCGGCGCCGAGTACGGCCCGCTGTTCCAGGGGCTGCGGGCCGCCTGGCGGCTGGCTGACGAGGTCTTCGCCGAGGTCGAACTCCCGCTGGAGACCGATCGGTTCGGCATTCATCCGGCGCTGTTCGACGCCTCGCTGCACGCGATCGGACTGCGGGCGGGTGCGGCGCAGCGGATGAGCCTGCCGTTCGCCTGGAACGGGGTCGAGCTGTACGCCGTGGGCGCGCGGACGCTGCGGGTGCGGATCAGCCCGGCCGGCTCGGACGCGGTGCGGATCGAGCTCGCGGACGGGGCCGGTGCCCCGGTGGCCCGGGTGGAGTCGCTGGTGCTGCGCGAGGTCGCGGTGGACCGGCTGGCAACGGCCGGCGGCAACGACTCGCTCTTCGCCCTGGAGTGGACCAGGCTCACCGGCGGCGCAGTGCCCTCGGGCGGACACTGGGCGGTGCTCGGTACGCGCCGTCGGCGGCTGCTGGACGCCTTGGCGGTGCAGGTCGCCACGGTCAGTACGGTCGCCGACCTCGACGAGCTCGCGGCGCTGGCCGACCCGGTGGACGTCCTGGTGCTGCCCTGGGCGGGCGGTGACGATCCGCGGGCGGTCCACGAGGGCCTGGCCGCGCTGCTCGGCCGCCTGCAGTCCTGGCTGGCCGACGAGCGGTTCGCGCAGGCGACCGTGGTCGTGGCGACCAGTGGCGCGGTCTCGCCTACCGGTGAGGACGTCACCGACCTGGCCGCCGCGGCGGCCTGGGGGCTGATCCGTACGGCGCAGTCGGAGAACCCCGACCGGATCGTGCTGATCGACCTGGACGACCACGATGCCGACGACGAGGCGGCCCCGGGTTGGCACCTGCTGCCGGCCGCCGTCGCCTGCGGCGAGGCGCAGCTCGCGGTGCGTTCGGGTGCGCTCAACGCGCCGCGGCTCACCAGGGCGGCGAAGGCCGTACCGGACGCCCCCGTCGAGTGGAGCGGCCGGGTGCTGCTCACCGGCGGCACCGGGGCGCTGGGGCGCCTGGTGGCCCGTCACCTGGTCACCGAGCACCAGGTGTCGAGTCTGCTGCTGCTCAGCCGACGCGGCGAGGCGGCGCCCGGCGCCGCCGAGCTGCACGCCGAACTCACCGGCCTGGGCGCCGAAGTGACCATCCTGGCCTGTGACCTGGCCGACCGGGAGGAGCTGGCCGCAGTACTGGCGCGCTACCCGGTCTCCGCGGTGGTGCACTCCGCGGGCGTGCTGGACGACGGGACGCTCGCCTCGCTGACGCCCGAGCGGCTGTCCGCCGTGCTGCGACCCAAGGTGGACGCGGCCTGGCACCTGCACGAGCTGACCAAGGACCGACAGCTGTCGGCGTTCGTCCTGTTCTCCTCGGCGGCCGGTCTGCTCGGCAGCCCCGGGCAGGCGAGTTACGCCGCCGCCAACGCGTTCCTCGACGGCCTGGCCCTGCACCGCAGGGCGGTCGGCCTGCCGGCCACCTCACTGGCCTGGGGCGCGTGGTCGGGCAACGGCGGCATGGCCGACCGGCTCAGCGAGGCCGACAGCCGCCGGATGGCCCAGTCGGGGGTGGGCAGCCTCAGCGAGGAGGCTGGTCTGGCCCTGTTCGACGCCGCGGTCGGCCGGGCGGAAGCCGTCCTGATGCCCGCACACCTCGACCTGGCCGCACTGGCCCGGGGCAACCGGGTCCCGCCGCTGTTGAGTCGGCTGGTGCGCTCCTCGTCCGCGCGGCGGGTGGCGCAGGCAGCCTCCACGGCCTCGGCCGCGCTGCGGCGCAGCCTGGCCGGGCTGGTCGGCCAGGAGCGGATCGCGCTCCTGCTCGAACTGGTCGGCACCCAGGCGGCCGGGGTGCTCGGGGTCACCGAGGTGGCCCTGGACCGGGCGTTCAGCGAACTCGGCTTCGACTCGCTGACGGCGGTGGAGTTCCGCAACCAGCTCAACGAGGCCACCGGGCTGCGGCTCTCGGCCACGTTGATCTTCGACTACCCGAACCCGATGGTGCTGGCCCGGCACCTGGAAGCCGAACTGGCCCCGGCCGAGGGCTCGGCCGGGGAAGTGCAGGAGGCCGCCGTGCGCCAGGCGCTGGGCGCGATCCCGCTGGCCCGGCTGCGCGACGCCGGCCTGCTGGACAGCCTGCTCGAACTGGCTGGGCTCAAGGCCGAGTCCGCCGCCGAGTCGAAGGACGACGACGGCGAGAGCGGCGAGTCGATCGACACGATGGACATCGAGAGCCTGATGAACCTGGCCCTTGACGACCTCGGCGGACAGGAGGAGCTGTGACAGGGGGTACTCCGGTGGCGAAGAGTGAGAGCAAGGAACAGCCGCAGAACCCGGGCACCAGGATGGTCGACGCCCTGCGGGCCTCGCTGAAGGAGACCGAACGGCTGCGGGAGCAGAACCGCAAGCTGACCGCGACCCTGCGCGAGCCGATCGCGATCGTGGGCATGGCCTGCCGCTATCCGGGCGGGGTGACCTCGCCGCAGCAGCTCTGGGAGCTGGTGACCGAGGGCGGGGACGGCATCACGCCGTTCCCCACCGACCGGGGGTGGGACGCCGACCTCTACGATCCGCGGCCGGGTCTGGAGGGCAGGTCCTACACCGCCGAGGGTGGGTTCCTGCACGAGGCCGGCGCGTTCGATGCGGGGTTCTTCGGGATCTCGCCGCGTGAGGCGCTGTTGATGGATCCGCAGCAGCGGTTGCTGCTGGAGAGTTCCTGGGAGGCGTTGGAGGGGGCCGGGATCGATCCGGTCTCGCTGAAGGGCAGTCGTACCGGTGTGTTCGCCGGGGTGATGTACCACGACTACTTCGGTGCGTTCGGTAGTGGCAGCATCGTGTCGGGCCGGGTGGCTTACACCCTCGGGCTCGAGGGGCCGACGCTGTCGATCGACACGGCGTGCTCCTCCTCGCTGGTGGCGCTGCACCTGGCGGCGCAGTCGCTGCGCGGCGGCGAGTGCACCCTCGCGCTGGCCGGCGGTGTGACGGTGATGGCCTCGCCCGGCACCTTCGTGGAGTTCAGCCGTCAGCGCGGGCTCTCCCCGGACGGCCGCTGCAAGGCGTTCGCGGAGGGCGCGGACGGCACCGGCTTCGCCGAGGGCGTCGGTGTCCTGGTGCTGGAGCGGCTCTCGGACGCCCGGCGCAACGGGCACCAGGTGCTGGCCGTGGTCCGTGGTTCCGCGGTGAACCAGGACGGTGCCTCCAACGGGCTGACCGCGCCCAACGGGCCGTCCCAGCAGCGGGTGATCCGTCAGGCGCTGGCCGGTGCCCGGCTGTCGGCCGCCGATGTCGACGTGGTCGAGGCGCACGGCACCGGTACCACGCTGGGCGACCCGATCGAGGCGCAGGCCCTGCTGGCCACCTACGGCCAGGACCGTGGTGAGGACCGGCCGCTCTGGTTGGGCTCGGTCAAGTCGAACATCGGTCACACCCAGGCGGCCGCCGGTGTGGCCGGGGTGATCAAGATGGTGCAGGCGATGCGCCACGGCGTGCTGCCCAAGACCCTGCACGTGGACGGGCCCTCCAGCAAGGTGGACTGGTCGGCGGGCGAGGTCCGGTTGCTGACCGAGGCCCGGGCCTGGCCCGAGGTCGAGCGGCCGCGCCGGGCCGGGATCTCCTCCTTCGGGATCAGCGGCACCAACGCCCACGTCATCCTCGAACAGGCCCCGGCCGCGGCCGAGCAGCCCGAACCCGACCCGGCACCGCCGATGGCCCTGTGGCCGCTCTCCGCCCGCACCCCGCAGGCACTGTCGGCCCAGGGCGAGCGGCTGCGCGCCTTCGCCGCCGACCGCCCTGAGCTGAAGGCGGGCGCGGTGGCCAGGTCGCTCGGCACCGAACGCGCCGTCTTCGAGCACCGGGCCGCCGTCCTCGGCCCGGACCGCGACCGACTCCTCGACGGGCTGGCGCTGTTGGGCGCCTCGGACGACTCGCCGTCGGTGCTGCGCGGCCGGGCCCGCACGGGGGTCAAGACCGCCTTCCTGTTCACCGGGCAGGGCGCCCAGCGGCTCGGGATGGGCGCGGAACTGCGGGCCCACTACCCGGTGTTCGCCGAGGCCTTCGACGAGCTGAACGAACACCTCGGGGTCGGCACCGCCGAGGTCCTCTTCGGCACCGACCCCGACCAGGTCGATCGGACCCTGTACGCGCAGACCGGTCTCTTCGCTTTCGAGGTGGCGCTGTTCCGGTTGTTGGAGTCCTGGGGTGTGGTGCCGGACTTCCTGGCGGGGCATTCGATCGGTGAGGTGGCGGCCGCGCATGTGGCCGGGGTGCTGTCGCTGGTGGACGCGTGCCGGTTGGTGGCGGCTCGGGGTCGGTTGATGCAGGCGCTGCCGGTCGGTGGGGCGATGGTGGCGGTGCGGGCGAGTGAGGCCGAGGTGCTGCCGCTGCTGACCGAGGGGGTCGGCATCGCGGCGGTCAACGGGCCGCGGGCGGTGGTGGTCTCGGGTGTCGAGGCGGAGGTGTTGTGGGTCGCGGAGTCGTTCGCGAAGTCGAAGCGGTTGAAGGTCAGCCATGCCTTCCATTCGCCGTTGATGGAGCCGATGCTCGCTGAGTTCCGTGAGGTGGCGGCCGGTCTGACGTACGGCCGGGCGACCGTGCCGGTGGTCTCCAACCTCACGGGTGAGCTCGTCGGCGAGGAGTTGGCCGATCCGGAGTACTGGGTGCGCCACGTGCGCGAAGCCGTCCGCTTCGAGGCCGGGATCCGCACGCTGGCCGAGGCCGGGGTCACCCGTTTCGTGGAGCTGGGCCCCGACGCGGTGCTGACCGGGCTGGCCAGGGAGAGCGCCCAGGCGCCGAACACGGCGTTCGTCCCGCTCGGCCGCCGGCTCGGCTCGGAGAGCGCCACCCTGCTGACGGGGCTGGCCCAGCTCTACGTGGACGGCCTGTCTCCCGACTGGCAGGCGGTTTTCCCCGGCGCCGGGCGGGCGGAGCTGCCGACGTACGCCTTCCAGCACCAGCGGTACTGGCTGGCGGCGGACGTCCCGCTGATCGTCGGCGCGCTCGACACCCCCGACCAGCAGGCCGGGGCGGGGGAGGTGGCGCCGCTTCGCGCGCGCCTCGCCGGGGTCGGCGAGTCCGAACAGCAGGAGCTGCTGGTCGAGTTGGTCCGCGCGCAGAGCGCCGCCATCCTCGGCCACTCCTCCGTGGAGGCGATCGAGCCGGAGGTCGGCTTCCTGGAGGCCGGGATGGACTCGGTCTCCGGCACCGAACTGCGCATCGCACTCTCCGCGGCCACCGGGCTGGCCCTGTCCGCCGGCGTGGTCTTCGACCACCGCACCCCGGCCGACCTGGCCGCCCACCTGCGAACCGAGCTGGCCCACGGCGGGGCCGGGCTCGCCGGGGCGGGCGCCGACGGCGCTGTCGACGGCGGCGCCGAGGACGCCGCCGAGGACCTGGAGTCGATCAGCGGGCTGCTGCGCCGGGCCGCCGCCGAGGGCCGGATGACGAAGGGGATGGCGCTGCTCGACGCGGTCGCCGAGATCCTGCCCGACTTCTCCTCGGCGGCCGAACTGGAGCGCCTGGCCGAGCCGGTCCGCCTTGCCCAGGGGGAGCAGGGACCCAAGCTGATCTGCTTCCCCTCCCCGATGGCGCTCGGCGGCGCCCACCAGTACGCCCGGTTCGCCTCGCACTTCCGTGGCCGCCGCGAGGTGGTGGTGCCGCCGGTGCCGGGGTTCGGCCCGGGGGAGGCGCTGCCGCGCTCGGTGGACGCCGTGCTCGAGGTCTTCGTCGAAGGCGTGCCGGCCGTGGCGGCGGGGGAGCCCTTCGTCCTGGTCGGCTACTCCTCCGGCGGCCAGTTCGCGCACGCCACCGCCGAGGCGTTGGAGAAGGCGGGCACCCCGGCGGCCGGGGTCGTCCTGCTGGACACCTACCTGCCCGACGGCGAGGGTCAGGACGAACTCTGGCCGCAGATGTTCCGGGGCATGCTGGACCGGGAGTCCTCCTTCGGCCGGTTCAGCGCCGCCAGGCTCGCCGCGATGAGCCGCTACAGCGACCTGATCGTGGACTGCCTGCCGGGAGCGCTGTCGGCCCCGGTGCTCTTCGTCCGCCCGGCGCAGTCCTTCACCGACGCGCCCGGCACCGAGGACTGGCGAGCCTCGTGGAGCGGCGAGCACCTGCTGCGGGAGGTGCCCGGCACCCACTTCACCATCCTGGAGGAGTCGGCCCCGGTGGTGGCAGAGGCGGTCGACGACTGGCTCTCGACCCTCGGAACCCTCGAAAGCTGACCGCTACTCGCCGGCCCTGCCGTCAGGGGCCCGGTGATCAGGGGCGCGGGCCACCGGTTCCGCGCCCTTGGTGTTTCCGGAAGCGGCCTTGCGGTGGTGGTGGAACATCCGCCACCGAGGGAGAGAAAGTTCTACCTCGGATACGCCAAACAATGCCAATGTGCCGAACCGCCGCCGCTTCTACCGTTGACACCAGTTCGCGTGAGGTTCGTGATCAACCGGGTGGGAGTTCCAGTGCAGACTCAGGAGAGCGGTCAGCAGGCAGTGGCCGTCCGGCTGGAAGCGGTCGAGAAGATCTACGGCAAAGGTGACAACGAGGTGGCCGCGCTCAAGAGACTGAGCATGACCTTCGATACCGGCAGCTTCACGGCCGTGATGGGACCCTCGGGATCGGGCAAGAGCACTTTCCTGCACTGCGCCGCCGGTCTGGTCCAGCCCACTTCGGGCAAGGTGCTGATCGGTGACACCAACCTCGCGGACCTGGACGAGGTGCGGCTCACCAAGCTGCGCCGCGACCGGATCGGCTTCATCTTCCAGTCGTTCAACCTGCTTCCGGCCCTGACGGTGATGCAGAACATCGTGCTGCCGCTCCAGCTGGCCGGCAAGCGTCCGAACAAGAGCCAGATCCTGATGGTGGTCAACCGGGTCGGTCTGGCCGACCGGCTCGACCACCTGCCCGGCCAGCTCTCCGGCGGCCAGCAGCAGCGCGTGGCGATCGCGCGCGCCTTGGTGACCCGGCCCGCCGTGGTCTTCGCCGACGAGCCGACCGGCGCCCTGGACACCCGTACCGCCGCGGCCGTGCTCGGCCTGCTGCGCGAGTCGGTGACCGCCGGCGGGCAGACCCTGGTCATGGTCACCCACGACCCGGTGGCCGCCTCCTACGCCGACCGCGTGGTCTTCCTCGCGGACGGCCGCTTCGTCGGCGAGCTGTACCAGCCGACCGCCGAGGCCGTCGCCGCGCGGATGACCCGGCTCGGCGCCTGGGACGACGAGAACTTCGAGCCCTCCTCCACCCTGTCGGGGGGTGGCCGCTGATGCTGCTGCTGGCTCTGCGCACACTGAAGTTCCGTAAGACCGGGTTCATCGCCACCTTCGTGGCGATGTTCCTGGGCGCCGCGATCGTGATGGCCTGCGGTGGCCTGATGGAGACCGGCGTCCGGATGGCGGCCCCGCCGCAGCGCCTGGTCGGGGTGCCGATCGTGGTGACCGGTCAGCAGACCCACGACGACACCGCGCTGACCGAGCGCAACCGGATCGACCCGAGTGTGCTCGACACGGTCAAGACGGTTCCCGGCGTCGGCAGCGCGATCACCGACCTGTCCTTCCCCGCGACCGTGGTGGTGGGCGGCAAGGCGGTCGACGCCGGCTCGAAGGGCCACAACTGGTCCAGCGCCGGGCTGACCCCGTTCACGCTGACCCAGGGCGTGGCCCCGGGCAACGGCCAGGTGGTCCTCGACGCGAAGCTGTCGGCCGATTCGGGCGCCGGGGTCGGCTCCAGCGTGCAGCTGACCGTGCACGGCGCCGCCCGGACCTTCACGGTCTCCGGCATCGCCCACCAGACCACCGGCGAGACGATCCAGCCGAGCCTGTTCTTCTCCGACGCCCAGGCGCAGCAACTGGCCGGTTCCGAGGGAAAGTTCGACTCCATCGGGGTGCAGCCGGCGGCCGGTGCCGACGTCGCGACGCTGGAGCAGGCCGTGAGTTCGGCGGTCAGCGGCAAGGCGATGGTGCTCACCGGCGAGCGGCGCGGCCTGGCCGACCTGCCGGGCACGCTCTCCAGCCAGCAGACCGTGACCATCCTGGCGGCGATTTTCGGCAGCTGGGCGGTCCTGATCGTGATGTTCGGTGTCGCCTCCACGCTCGGGCTCTCGCTCCAGCAGCGGGCGCACGAGATGGCCCTGCTGCGGGCGATCGGCACCACCTCCCGGCAGGTGCGCCGGATGATCCTCGGTGAGACCGCCGTGCTGTCGGTGCTCGCCACCGCCCTGGCGATCGCCCCCGGCTTCGTTGTCGGCAAGCTGCTGTACGGGCAGCTGACCGGCAACGGCGTGGTGTCCAAGGAGATCATCTTCCACGAGGGCTGGATCCCGATCACGGTCGGCGCCTTCGCGGCGGTCGCGGCCGCCATGGGCGCGGCGCTGTTCGCGGGGCGCAAGGCCGCGAAGACCAAGCCGGTCGCGGCGCTGGCCGAGAGCACCCTGCAGACCAAGTGGCTCACCACCACCCGCCTGCTGCTGGCGCTGTTCTTCATGCTCAACGGCGTCACGCTGTCGGTCGTCACGGCCACGGTGATGACCGACGGTCCGACCCTGGCGAGCACCGCGGGACCGGCCTCGGTCCTGTTCGCGATCGGCGTGGCGCTGCTCGCCCCGGGGATCACCAAGGCGATCGTGGTGGCGCTCCGTTGGCCCGTCCGCGCGTTCTCCGGACTGTCCGGGTACATGGCGCTGCGCAACGCCACCACCAACAACGTCCGGATGGCGGGCGCGGTGGCCCCGATCATCCTGCTGATCGGCATCGCCAACGGCACCCTGTACATGCAGGCCACCGAGGACACCGTCTCCGCCAAGAGCTACGAGAACAACGTGCTGGCCGACTACGTGCTCGACTCCTCGACCGGCGGCTTCGCGCCGGGCGTGGCCGGCTCGGTCCGCTCCATCCCGGGCGTGTCCGGCGTCTCCGAACTGGTCAGCTCCATCGGCTTCGTGGACGCCGCGGGCAGCGGCAACACCATGGACCTGCGCGGCGTATCGGCCAACGGCGTCCAGCAGACCATCGCGCTCGACTCGCTGAACGGGTCGATCGGCGACCTGAAGGGCAACACGGTTGCCCTGTCGGACAAGCAGGCGAAGGACTTCGGCGTCCGCATCGGGGACAACCTGAAGATCCACTTCGGTGACGGCACGGCCGCCGACCCCAAGGTCGTGGCCACCTACGCCGACAACCCCCAGGAGCAGTACCTCCTGCTGCCCTCCGACGTGCTGGCCCCGCACACCACCACCGGCCTGCCGACCAAGATCCTGGTCAAGGCGGACGGCAGCGCCGACCACGCCCGGATCCAGTCCCGCCTCGACGGCGTGGCGGCCACGGTGCCCGGCACCGCGATCGCCGACCGTTCCACGCTGACCAGCTCCAACAACCAGATCCAGCAGATCCTGGTCTCCTCGAACTACACCATCGTCGCCATGATCGTCGGCTACGCGGCGATCACCGTGATCAACAGCCTGGTGGCGGTGACCCGCAAGCGCCAGGGCGAGTTCGGCCTCCAGCGCCTGACCGGCTCCACCAAGGCCCAGGTGCTGGGCATGCTGAGCGTCGAAGGCGCCCTGGTCGCCGTCATCGCCACCATCCTGGGCACCATCTCCTCGGCGACCACGATCGTCCCGTACAGCCTGGTGAAGGCCGACTCGATCCTGCCGAAGGGCTCGATCGGCATCTACCTCGCGATCATCGGCGGCGCGCTCGCCCTGATCTTCGGCGCGACCCTGTTCCCCTCCTGGAGGGGCATGCGGACGCCGCCGATCGAAACGGCCAGGTCTCCCGCCTGACCGGCACGCCGGGGCCGCTCTTCCGTCACCCCCGGACGGAGGAGCGGCCCCGCAGCCGTTTTCCGGCCAGCCGCCGGCCGGTCAACTCGTCACGGCTCGTTGAGTTTTAGTAACGTGGCGCTGATCGGAAAAACCCGCGAGCACGACCGACAGGTACGTCCTGTACGTACTTGTCGGACAGGCTCGCGGGATCGGCGCTGTCACGGATGGACGATCGCTCAGGTGTACTTCGCTTACCGCCCTTCCTTCGACCCATCCATCGACCGGGCCGCGGATCCGGTGGCTTCGCCCATATCCCGCCGGGCCTTATCCCCCTGCGCGGGCCCGAGCGAGACCTGGTGAACATCAGGAACGGCCTGCACGAGTTCCCCGCCCGACTCCGCCGGGCCGGCGGCGACCTGGTGGTCGGGGTGCTGATCGCGCTGGGCGCCATGCTCTCGGTCTGCCTGTTCCTGATCACCGCCTATTTCGTGATCCTCTTCGTCATCGGTATCGGCGCGGTGATGCTGCCGATCGTGACCAAGTGGGTCCGCTGGCTGTGCAACGCCAACCGGCGGGTGGCCGCCCGATCGGGAATCGAGATCGCCGTTCCCTACCGGCCGGAGCCCCAGGAGTTCGAGAAGGACATCGTCGGCTGGATCCGCCGCTGCAAATGGATTCTGACCGATCCGGCGAGCTGGCGGGACCTGCTCTGGCTGCTGCTCAACTCGGTCGTCGGCATGATCGGTTTCCTGCCCGCCGCGGTGCTCTACTACGTCCTCGAAGGGTTCGCGCTGGCCTGCGGCCTGTGGCGGCCCATCCTGCGGGCGCAGGGCAGCGGGCGCGAGTACTTCTTCGTCCCGATCCAGAGCCAACCCACCGCCGCCCTGGGCGCGCTGGCGGCAGCGGCGCTCTTCGTCGTCTGGGTGTGGTACAGCCCGGTCTTCCTCACCGCGCACGCGTACTTCACCCGCCTGCTGCTCGGCCCCACCGAGCGCTCCCAACTCACCGTCCGGGTCCAGCACCTGGCCGAGACCCGATCCGGTGCCCTGGACGCGGCGGCCGCCGAACTGCGCCGGATCGAACGCGACCTGCACGACGGTGCCCAGGCCAGGCTGGTCAGCCTCGGCATGACCCTCGGGGCGCTCGAACGCCACCTCGGCAGCGAATCGGACGAGGCCCGCAGGCTGCTGCGCGACGCCCGCACCTCCTCCATCTCGGCCCTGCGTGAGCTGCGCGACCTGGTGCGCGGCATCCACCCGCCGATCCTCGCCGAACGCGGCCTGGCCGACGCGCTGCGCGCACTCGGCCTGGCCAGCCCGCTCCGGGTCGAGGTGACGGTGAGCATCCCGGGCGAGATGCCGCCACCGCTCGAATCCGCCCTGTACTTCGCGGTGTCCGAGCTGCTGGCCAACGCCCTGAAGTACTCCGGCGCCGAGCACGTCGAGGTCAGCGCCTGGCACGACGGCGCCGTGCTGCACGCCCGGGTCACCGACGACGGCCGCGGCGGTGCCGACGCCACCAAGGGAACCGGTCTGCACGGCATCCGGCGGCGGCTGGCGACCTTCGACGGAACCCTCGACATCAGTAGCCCGCTGGGCGGTCCGACCGCAATCAAGATGGAGATACCGTGCGTGTTGTCCTCGCTGAAGACCTCTTCCTCCTGAGGCAGGGGCTGATCCAACTCCTGGACGCCTACGGCTTCGAGACCGTGGCGGCCGTCGACAACGGTCCCGACCTGCTCGAAGCCGCCGCCAGGCATCGTCCCGACATCCTGATCGTCGACGTCCGGCTGCCGCCGACCTTCACCACCGAAGGCCTCAAGGCCGCCCTGCAGGCCAGGCGTGAGATCCCCAAACTCCCGATCCTCGTGCTCTCCCAGCACGTCGAGCAGATGTACGCCAGGGAGCTGCTCGCCGACGGCACCGGCGGCATCGGCTACCTGCTCAAGGACAGCGTCTTCGACAACGAGCAGTTCATCGACGCGATCCGCCGGGTTGCCGCCGGCGGTACCGCCATGGACCCCTCCGTGGTCTCCCAACTGATGGTGAGCCACGCACGCGACGAACCGCTCGCCGCACTCACGGCACGAGAGCGCAGCGTCCTGGAGCTGATGGCCGAGGGCTGCTCCAACACCGCCATCGCACAACGCCTCGTCATCACCGAGGGTTCGGCGGCCAAGCACATCTCGAACATCTTCGTCAAGCTCATGCTGCCCCCGGACAGCGACAGCAACCGGCGCGTCCTGGCGGTCCTCGCCTACCTCAACGCCTGAGTGGACGCACGAGGCCCTGTCCGGCCGGTCGCGCCGGGCGATCGCGTCGGACAGGGCCCGGGTAGCGACATGAACACCAGCCGTACGTAGGGGGGGTAAGGGGTACTCGAGCCGGGTGCGAGGTTCTAGCGTCCGAGGGAGCCGAGCGAGGCGGAGCCCCACGTCCTTCGGGTGCCGACACTGCCACGCGTGGCTATCAGCACGCTACTTGGCCAAGCGCGGTTTTGTTGACCGAGCCATGAAAATGAGCGGGATCAATTTTGAGTACTCAATCCGCTGGTAGCTCAATGCCAAGGTCACCGCAAGCCCACACCCCCTCCGCGGCCCAGCCCTACGCTCGTGAGGTATCGCCCATGGAGTGGGTGTTCCTGGGCATGGGGCCGGGCCACTGCGTGGCCCATGTGGTCGAAGGCGAGGGAGAACTGACGTCCAATCAGCTGACCCGGGCGGTCGAGGTCGCCGCGCGGGCGTCCCCCGGGATGCGGCTGGTCCGCCAGGGCAAGCGCTGGGTGGACGGTGGGACGGCGCCGTCCGTGGTGGTGCTCGACGACGCCGGCGGCCTGCTCGACTCGCCCGCCCTGCAGCGCCCGCTGGACGCGAGAGGCCGGACCTGCGAGGTGCTGCTGGTGCCCGGAACACGTTCCACCGTGGTGTTCCGCGCCTTCCACGGCATCACCGACGGGCGCGGCCTGCTGCAGTGGGCGGGCGACGTCTTCCGGGTGCTGCGCGGCGAGGAGCCGTTGGGCGCGGACTCCCGGCTCAACGACAGCGAGCTGATCCTGGGGCTCGACCGGCAAGGTGGCCTGCCGCCGGCCCAGCCCAACCCGAAGCTGGAGTGGCCGCCGCTGCTCGGTCGCCGCTCACCGGGCTCCTCCGGCGTGCTCTGGCGCCGCCGTACCGTCGACGGCCGCCACCCGGCGGCGACGGCCAAGGTGGCCGCGGCCCTGGCGCGGACGTACGGCTCCGGGCGCGGACGGTTCTTCGTCCCCGTCGACCTGCGCCGGCACCGTCCGGAGCTGCGCTCCACGGCCTCGCTGGCCCGTGCGGTGCAGCTGCAGGTCGAGGTCGGCGACGGCTGGCAGGAGGTGCAGCAGCGGCTGCTCACCCTGCTCGCCGCGGACGCGGAGCTGGCCCCGCAGTTCGCCGACTCGATCCTGCGCACGCCGCTGCCGGTGATGCGCCTCGTCAACGCCGGGATCGACTACCTCGCGGCCAGGAAGAACCAGTACAACAGCCTGGCCTACGTCTCCCACGCGGGCAACGTCGCACTGGCCGACTTCTGCGCCGGGGACTTCCAGGCGGATGCGGTCTATCCGCTGGGCACCACAGGACCCGGCGGCCCGCTCGAGGTCAACCTGCTGGAGAGCGCGGGCCGCACCGAGATCACCGTGGCCTGGCACAACGGCCCCGGCCTGGCGAAGCGGGCCGAAGCCGTGCTGGACACCATCGAGGAAGCACTCTCCCCGCGCGAGCACCGGCAGTGGGAGGGAAACCGCACCGAGCGCCCACTGCCCTCCCAGCGCTCGGTGGTCGAACTCTTCCGGGAGCAGGTCGAGCGCACGCCGGAGCGGATCGCGCTCAGCGGCCCCGAGGGCGAGGTCAGCTACGCGCAACTGAGCCGCCGCGCGGACGCGGTCGCCGCAGAGCTGCGCGCGCGGGGCGTCGGCCCAGGCGACGTGGTCGGGCTGCTCGCGGGCCGCACGGCGGCCGCGATTGCCGCGGTGTGGGGCGTGCTGCGGGCCGGGGCCTGCTACCTCCCGCTGGACGCCCGGCACCCGGACGCGCGCATCTCCGGCCTACTGGCCGACGCCGACTGCACCTACTGCCTGGTGGAGAAGCCCTACGACACCCGCGAGTGCGTCAAGTCGGGCTGCAAGCCGCTGATCCTGGACGACCTCGCCGTGGACGGCGCCGCGCCGCAGGACTGGCAGGACGTCGTCGTCGCCCCCGAGGACCTGGCCTACACCATCTACACCTCGGGCTCGACCGGGCGGCCGAAGGGCGTGCAGATCGAGCACCGGAACCTGGTCAACTACGTCCACTGGGGGATCCGCGCCTTCGACGTGGACGCCGACACCCGGCTGCCGCTGCTGACCTCGCCCTCCTTCGACGTCACGGGCACCTCCGTCTTCCTGCCGCTGCTGGCGGGCGGCCAGGTGATCCTGATGCCGGAGGACCCCAACCACCTCTCGTTGCGCCGACTCCTGGAGGAGTCGGGCGCCAACGCGCTCAACCTGACCCCCTCCCACCTCGACCTGATCGGACAGCTCGACCTGTCACCCACCGGGTACCGCACGGTGATCGTGATCGGCGAGCAGCTGCGGGTGGAGGTCGCCGCCCGAGCCCAGCAGATGTTCGGGCCCAACTGCCGGATCATCAACGAGTACGGGCCGACCGAGGCCACCATCGGGTGCATCGCGCACACCTTCGATGCCGAACTGGACGGCGGCATCGCCGTGGTGCCGATCGGGCTGCCCGCGGACAACACCACGGTGCACCTGCTCGACCCGGACGGCCGGTTCGTCGCCCCCGGCGAGACCGGCGAGATGTACCTGGGTGGCGTACAGGTCGCTCGCGGCTACCTCGGCCGCCCCGAGCTCACCCGCGAGCGCTTCGTCCACCTCGCCGACGGCAGCCGCGTCTACCGCACCGGCGACCTGGCACGGATCCTGCCGTCGGGCGAGATCGAGTGCGTGGGACGGGTCGACGACCAGGTCAAGGTGCGCGGTCACCGGGTGGAGCCGGCCGAGGTGGCCCAGGCCCTGGAAGAGCACCCGGCCGTGGACCGGGCCGTGGTGGTCGCCCGTAGCCGGGCCGGGCAGTCGGGCAAGGCCCTGTACGGCTACGCCCTGACCAACTCGGCGGTCACACCGGATGAGTTGACCGAGCACCTGGCTGCAGTGCTGCCCTCGTACATGCTCCCCGCCGCCATCACGATGGTGTCGGAACTGCCCTACACGGTGAGCGGCAAGGTCGACACGAAGGCCCTGCCCGACCCGTTCGCCGACGAGTCGCCCACCGGCGCGGCGCCGCTCACCCCGATGGACCCGACCGAGGAGGCGGTGGCCGACATCTGGGCACGCACCCTGGGGACGGAGCGTTCCCGGCTGGAGGCCCAGTCCGACTTCCACCACCTCGGCGGGGACTCCGTGTCGCTGCTCGGCATGCTCGCGGCCGTCTGCCGCGAGGTGCTGACCTCGGACCAGGAGGCCGCCTTCATGGCCGAGTTGCCCGAGATCCTCGCCGAGCCCACCGTGGAACGCGTAGCCGCCCTGGCCCGCGACGCCCGCGGCTAGGCCTACCGCGGACCGGCGCCGTCCGGCCCCCGGGGACAGGTCGGCGGTGCCCTGACAGCGCAAACACTGATGGTCGACGAGGGTTTCTGCCCTTGTCGACCATCAGTGTTCAATGGCGGCTGGTGGCCTGAGCCAGAGATCCGGTGGCAGTTGGCGGCGACTTTGTCGAGGATCTCGTCGGTCACCGGCAATGGAAGGATCTTCCATCCAGGGCAACCCATGCCCATCAAGCGACAAATCTCCGACTCAGGTCACTGGCTAGTAGGTGCCCCACTCCCGGTCGGTGGAGACGATCTCGCGGCCGAGTGGCATCAGCGAGATCGGGATCATCTTGAGGTTGGCCCACCCGAAGGGGATCCCGATGATCGAGAGGAACAGCGGGATGCTGGTGGCCAGGTGCGCGAGGGCCAGCCACCATCCGGCGAAGACGAACCAGATCACGTTGCCGATACAGGACGCGGCCCCGGCGTCCCGCCGCTCGACGGTCGTCCGCCCGAACGGCCACAGTATGAACCCGGCGATCCGAAAGGAAGCAATGCCAAATGGGATGGTGATAATGAGCAGGCAGCAGATAATTCCGGCGAGCGTGTAGGCAAGTGCCATCCAAATGCCACAGAAAACCAGCCAGATGACATTGAGGATGAATTTCACTGCGTTCATGGCTGGTGCCTTCTCACGACTGGTGGCCTTGCTCTACCACCCTGCCATGCCCGCCCCCGCGCGTGTCTACGCCCCTAGGGGTCCTTCCTCGGGGTCGGTTCAGGGGCGCAGCCCTGCCCGGGAACCGCTCATGGACATCCTCACCGTCAGTGGGCGTCGCGGCAGGAGCCGGTGGGGGTGCAGAGGGTGATGGAGAGGGGCCGGCCGGTCGGGGGGATCCGGTAGTGGTATTCGGCGAAGGTGACGAGGTCGCCGGCACCGAGGTCGATGGTGCTGTGGTGGACGGGGCTGACGATGTGGGCGGTGTCGCCGGAGACGGTGATGTCGTCCACCTGGCCGCGGTAGGCCGTGAAGGCGTAGGCGTCCACGCCTGCCGTGGTGTCGGTCGGCATGGGGGTGCGGGGGATGAGGTCCTTGATGGCGGTGAACCAGATGGTCGTGGGTGCCTCGCCCGCGTGGTTGATGATGGCGTAGCAGACGTCGAGGTTGTCCACCAGCCAGAACGCCATCGCCCGGTACCGGCCGTCGGTGTCGAGGACCACCAGGGTCGGTCGTGTCGGTTTCGGGCACTGGGGTGGTGTGTTGAGCGACGCGATGAGGTCCACGATCCACTGCGCGGACGGCGGGGCGGGTTCGGGGAGAAGGACGGGGTGGCGGAACGGGCCGGGGGCGGGGATCGGTTCGCACGCGGCGGCCGCGGTCAGGGCCGTCACCAGTGCCGCCGTCGAACAGAGCGCACCGAAGCTGCGTTTCATCGTTTCTCCCCCGGAACGACGGGTGCGCCCCAGGATGCGTCCCCGACTCGGGCGGCGGCAAGACTCCGGGCGCGGGCCGCGCCCGGAGTCCGGTGCTGCGTCAGGAGGGGCGGGGGAGGTAGGCGAGGCCGTGGGCGCCGGGCTCGGCGAGCTTGGGGAGGGTGAGGCGGGAGACGGGGGTGAGGGTGTCGAGGTCGATGATGTCGACGGTGGAGGAGACGACGCTGGAGACGTAGGCGAGGCGGCCGTCGGGGGAGGAGGTGATGGTGAGGGGGAAGAGGCCGATGTCGACGGAGCCGAGGTGCCGGTGGGTGTCGGCGGAGAAGACGGTGAGGAGGCCTGGGGCCTGGCGGCCGAGGGGGGAGTCGGGGGCGGGGATCGCGCGGGTCTCGCCGGCCAGGAGCTTGCCGGTGGAGGTCAGGTGGACCGGGATCACGGGGTGCTCGGTGGGGAGGGTGGCGGTCACCGAGGCCGAGCGGGCGTCGATGACGCGGATGCCGGGGGCGGAGTCGGGCTTCGTGGCGAAGCCGAGGTAGGGGGCGGCGACGTAGGCGCGGGTGCCGTCGTGGGAGACGGCGAGGCCCTCGCTGCCGGGGACCTCGACCTTGGCGGTCAGGACGCCGCGGTCGAGGTCCACGATGGACACGAACGGGGCCTCCTTGTTGGTGGCGAAGCCGGTGCGGCCGTCCGGGGAGATTGCGAACCAGTGCGGGCCGGGGGCGTCGGTGTCGATCCGGCCGATCGGGCGGCGGGTCTCGGTGTCGATGACCACGACGCCGCCGGGGCGGTCCGCCGAGGCCTCGACGCTGACGTAGAGGCGGCGGCGCGCCGGGTCCAGGGCCAGGCCGTGCGGGCCGTGCTCGGGGGCGAGGTCGATCACCTCGACGATCCGGCGGGTGTCGGCGTCGATGACGGTCAGCTTGGTGCAGTGGCCGCTGTGGGCGTTGTAGTAGCCGGAGTGGTACGCGCTGCTGCACCAGAGCAGGCGCTGGGTCGGGTCGAAGCACAACTCGTGCGGCTGGGCGGTGACTTCGATGCTGTCGAGGAGGTCGTCGGTGGCGGCGTCGAAGAAGGAGACGGTCGGCCCGCTCTGGCTGACGGCGGCGAGGACGTCGCCGGCGAGGTGGGACCGAGGGTTGTTCGGCACGGGTGCTCCTTGGAACGGATGTCGAGTGGACGGTGCGGACGGGTTCCACTCTCGGCGGCCCGGGGCGGCGGAACAATGCAAGGATTGGCACCACATTGTTGACGTGGACGCAAAAGGCCAGTTCAGGAGCCTCGAATGGATCTCAACCTGCTGCGGGCCCTGGACGCCCTGCTCCAGGAGAACAGCGTGACCCGGGCCGCCGAGCGGCTCGGCACCTCGCCGGCGGCGGTGAGCCGGATGCTGGCCCGGCTGCGCCGGGCGATTGGCGATCCGCTGCTGGTGCGGGCCGGTCAGGGCCTGGTGCCGACACCGCGGGCGGTCGAACTGCGGGAGGAGGTGGGAGAGTTGCTGCGCGGCTGCGAGAACGTGCTGCGGCCCGGGGCGGGCTTCGATCCCGTGCACCTGGAGCGGACCTTCACCGTACAGACCAGCGATCTGGTGCTGGTCCGGGTGGCCGGACCGCTGACCGAGCGGATCCGCGCGGAGGCGCCGAACGTCGACGTGGTGTTCCTGCCGGAGGCGCTGGAGGGCGGGCCGGCGCTGCGCCAGGGGATGGTGGACGTCGAGGTGGGCGTGCTCGGGCAGTTGGACCCGGAGATCCGCACCCGGCCGCTGGTCAGTGCGCCGGTGGTGGCCGTGGCGCGCGACGGCCACCCGCTGTTCGAGGGGCGGATCACCGCTCGGCGCTTCGCCGCCGCCGATCACATCGGTGTCTCCCGGCGGGGCAAGCGGCTCGGGCCGATCGACGCCGCGCTGGCCGAGCGTGGGCTGCGGCGCCGGGTGGCGGTGGTGGCGCCCAGCCACACCGGTGCGATGCTGCTGGCCCGGGACAGCGACCTGGTCTCGCTCGGCCTGGCGGACTGGCTGCCGGAGACCCTCGCCGCGCTGGGCCTGCGCACCTTCCCGATCCCGCTCCAACTCGCTCCGCTGGAGCTGGGGATGGCCTGGCACCCGCGCAACTCGGCGGATCCGGGCCACCGTTGGTTCCGCGAGCACCTGGCAGCCGCCGTCCGGCAGGCGCGGGCGGAGTGAGACAGCGGAGTGAGACAGCGGAGGGAGACGGCGGAGTGAGACGGCGGAATGGCGCGGCGGAGTGACACGGCGGAGGGGATGGCGGGGAACGGCAAGGGGCGCGGTACGGACCCCACCGTCCGTACCGCGCCGCTCAGTTGAGCTGCGTCACCGGCGCAGCGGGCCCTCGCAGGTGTAGTCGGCGGTGCCCGCCTTGCCGTTGGTCCAGACGTCGACCTTGCCGAAGGCGCAGTTCATGTCGTTGAGGTTGTTGGCGTCCTCCACGTCCTTGGTGCGGCTGAGGATGAAGTAGTCCACGGTGTCGGACATGTCCTTGAAGACCTTGTCCGGGTTGGCGGAGTCGGAGAGGTTGGCGGTGATCCTGCCGGTGCAGATGAAGCGCATCGGCTTGTTGGCCCAGTCCCCGTTGTCCTTGCAGTTCGGCGTGGCGCCGGTGGCGCCGGCGAACGCGTCCTGGACGTCGGCGGCCTCGGCGAGGTCCAGCGAGCCGTTGTCGATGAAGGAGGTCGACGGCACGTACAGGTTGTCGACGTTCTTGATCTGCGCGTCCAGGAAGGCGTAGTACTCGGTCTGCAGGGCGGCGTCGGCGCCCATCCGGTCGCGCCAGGCGTCGAAGCCGGCCGGGTCGTCGGCGCGCTGGTAGCCGTACATCTCGCGGATCAGCGAGGGGTGCTTCTGCCAGAGGAACTCGAAGAAGGTGCCGGCGTAGTTGTAGAAGTGGAACGCCGGGGTGTCGTTGTAACTGGAGTGCAGGATCTGGGCGATGGTCATCCGGGGGATGCCGGAGGCCTCGTCCGAGGCGAGCTTGCGGACCAGCGACTTGCGCACCAGGATGCCCTGGTCGCGGGTGGAGCCGTCGAAGAACTCGGCGGTGCCCTCGTCCATCGCGGTGACCTTGTCGTTGGCGTACCAGCGCTGGTCGCCGAAGTAACCGGGCACCGCCCAGCGGCCGTTGAGGTAGTGCACGTACTCGTGGCGGAACAGTTCCTCCAGCGTGAGGGTGGAGTCCTGCGGGACGCGCCGCTGGTACGTGTAGAAGGTGGCGCCGCGCTCGATGTAGATGCCGCCGTTGTTGGTGCTGTAGCCGGTGAGGATCGGGTGGTACACCTCGTAGTCGGCGCGCGAGGCGTACAGGTGGATGTGCAGGGTGGTGTTGATGTCGTCGGCGAGCGGCTGGTCGGTGCCGAGGACGCGGAAGTACTGGCTCTTCACCTGTTTGCTGGCGTAGTACATCTGGTCGACGGTGGCCTTGTCGAGGGCGGTGCGGACCTCGACGGCGCCGTTGTCGTAGGTGTACGTGTGCGGGAAGAGCCTGGCCTCCAGGTCGGATATGCAGACGCCGTACTGCTGGCAGACGCCGTAGGTGTTGGCCCAGCCGATGGCCTTGGCCCACGGGTCGGACCACTCGCCGAAGGCGGTCCTGGTGGCGTCGATCAGCGGGCCGAGGTCGGCGACGGTGGCGTCGTGCAGGGCCGGGACCTGGCCGAAGCGGCCGTACTCGCCGACGGCGTCGCGGGCGGCCCAGGCGTTCCGGGTGCCCTTGAGGTGGCTCCAGGAGGCGTACGCGCGGAACGCGGCCCGGTAGTCGGCGTCGGAGGCGACGGCGGCGAGGAAGGCCGGGTCCTGGTTGTAGATCCCCAGGTAGTTGAGGTTGAGCGCCTGCAGGACGGTGTTGCCCCAGTGGGTGTTGTCGGCGAGGGCGGTACCGGGGGCGAGCACGGCGAGGATGCGCTTGGCGAGGCCCAGGTTGTGCTGGCGCAGGCCGTCGGCGCCGGCGGTGATGGCGGTCTCGCGCAGGATGTCGGCGGCCAGGTCGGTGCCGTCGAAGGCGTGCGCGCTGCCCGCGTACGTCGTGACGGCCTGCTGGATCGCGGCGAGCGTGGCCGGGTCGCCGACGTTCAGCTCGTGGTGGCCGAAGGCGTGGTAGACGGTCGCGTGCAGGTACGTCCACAGCTCGTAGAGGTGGGAGGCCCCGGTGCCGTCGTCGGTGGCGGACAGCTGGGTGATCCGGTGGGCGACGGCCTGGACGTGGGCGTTGTCCATGGTGGTGGTGAACCGGGCGTCCCAGGTCCAGATGACCGAGCGCAGGCAGCCGTCGGCGGTGACGGCCGGGTCGGCGAGGAAGGCGACCAGCTGGTCCGGGTTGAGGCCGGTGAAGCCGTCGACGGTGCAGGGCACCCCGGCGCTGGTGCGGGGTGCGGTGCCGGCGGGGGTGGCGGCGAGCTGGTCGGCGGTCGGGGCGGGCGCGCCGACGTGGTCGGGCAGCAGGCCGGGGATCAGGGTGCCGCCGAGCGAGCCGCCGCCGGGGGCCGGGGCGGGGGCGCCGGGCTTGGCGGTGGCGGTGCCGAGGTGGTCGGCGTCGTCGTAGGCGGTGCGCTGGTCGGGGTCGGTCTGGGCGGGCGTGGTCTGGGTGGGCGTGGTCCGGGCGGGTCCGGCCTTGGTGGCCGTCGCCGACGGGGCGGGGGTGGGTGCGGCGGCCTGGGCGCTCTGCAGGGTGGGCAGTGTGAGGGTCGCGGCCGTCGCGGCGGCGAGCAGGACTCGCTTGGCAACGCGGGAAGTTGACACCGATTCTCCTGGAGGGGGGAGTGGCAGTGCGGTGTGAGGCGGCAGTGCGGTGGGTTTTCGGCTCGGGACTGCCGGGGGAGACCGGGGCGGACGCTGTGGGGTCGACCGCCCTCGGGTGAGCCGTAACATAGCAATGTGAAATTGCACCTGCCAAGAGGGTGAACAGGGTTGACCCCGGCTCGGCGTCCAGTCGCAGTTCGGGATACCCTGCGGGGGTACGCGGCAGCCGGAGACGGTCGGGAGGCGAACCATGGCGCGGCAGCGGCCGAACGGTGCGCCGGTCCCGTCGGTGCTGCGTCTGCTGCTCCTCGCCGCCCTGCTGTTGGGCGTCGTGACGATGCACACCCTCGGCCACCCGACCGGCGGCCACGGCGGGCATGAGGGCCACCCGGAAAGCGGGCGGGTGCCTCGGGTTTCAGTCCGAGGGTGAAGCCCGTTGTCTGTGGAGCAGGACGGGAAGCGGAGTTTCGCCGTCGAGGCGGACCGCCGTCCACCCCGATCGGACGGGCCGGTTCTGCTGCTCGATGTATCGGCGCAGGATGCTGATCGGTGCGCCGCCGATCGATCCGGCGAAGTAGGCGCCGGGTCATAGGTATTGTGCTCGCCGGTAGTGCTGTACGAGGTCTGGGAATTCTCCCCCGGAGGAGGCGCCTCCAGGCGCAGGCGGCGGGAGCTGACGCCTTTGAGGCTGTTGACCAGCTCGGATATGGCGAGACTCGACGGGAGGTTCACCAAAGGGTGGCCGTGGCCGTTCTCGCTGTTGAACTCGACCGGCTCGGTTCGAAGTCGGCGCACACTGTCCGCGTGATCTCCTCCACGCGCTTGAGGTGCGTGCCGTTGAACACCCGGTGCCGGTGCTTCGTCACGAAAACCAAGCGGGCGTGCACGGCGAATGCGCAGCGTCTACCCGAATCTCCTGATACCCGGCCACAAACGGACCCTAGTTAGTACAGTGATTGTTATGCAGCTCCGGTACTCCTTCCGTATCCACCCGACGGCGGGCCAGTGCAAGTCGCTGGCCCGTGCGTTCGGGTGTGCGCGGGTGGTGTGGAACGATGCGCTGCGCCTGCGGCAGGATGCGCACGCGGCGGGGCTGCCGTTCCCGAGGTCTGCCGACCTGTCCAAGTCCCTGATCACGCAGGCGAAGAAGACCGCCGAGCGTGAGTGGCTTTCCGGCGCACCTGTGGGTGTGCTGCAACAGTCCCTGCGCGACCAGGACCAGGCATGGCGGAACTTCTTCGACAGTGTCAAGGGCAAGCGGCCCGGCCTGAAGGTCGAGCCGCCCCGGTTCAAGACGCGCAGGGACAACCGGCAGAGTGCCCGCTACACCCGCTCGGACCGCTGGTCGGTCACCGAAGCCGATCGGCTGCGCCTTCCGAAGGTCGGAGACATCAAGGTCACGTGGTCTCGGCGGCTGCCGTCCGAGCCGTCGTCCGTGACGGTGGTCAAGGACCCGGCGGGACGGTACTGGGCATCGTTCGTGGTTGAGACCGATCCCGCCGCCGATCTCCTTCCCGAGATCGGAGCGGACTGCGGGATAGACCTCGGGCTTACGCACTTCGCGATCACCGACCAGGGTGTGAAGATCGACAGTCCCCGGTTCCTGCGCCGTGCCGAGAAGAAACTCAAGAAGGCGCAGCGGGAGCTGTCCCGCAAGGTCAGGGGGTCGAGGAACCGGGAGAAGGCCCGGGTCAAGGTCGCGCGGGCGCATGCCCGGGTGGCGAACGCGCGTAAGGACTGGCAGCACAAGCTCTCCACCCGACTGATCAGCGAGAACCAAGCTGTGTACGTCGAGACGCTGAGCGTCGCCGGTCTCGGGCGGACCCGCCTGGCCAAGTCCGTGCACGATGCCGGATGGGCACAATTCGTCGGCATGCTGGAGTACAAGGCCGCCCGTTACGGGCGCACTGTGATTCGGGTGGACAGGGGATTCCCCTCCTCCCGGCTGTGTTCCGCCTGTGGACACAACACCGGAGCGAAGCCGCTCAGCGTCCGGGAGTGGGGGTGCCCGCACTGCGGCACCCGGCACGATCGGGACGTGAACGCGGCCCGCAACATCCGAACCGAGGGCCGCCGCATCCGTGCGGTCCGACAGCACCACATACCGGGGGACGTACCGGCCCTCACCGGGTGACCGAGTGAGGTAAACGCCTGCGGATCGCCAGAAGACCACCCGGTCGGAAATCGGGAGGCACGCGAGCAACCCCCACCAGGGGAGGAAGCAGGAACCAACCATCACGCCCAGGCGCAGCGGTACCGCGCGAAGCGTGGTCGGGATCCTCAGCGCGCACGCGGGGGAGTTTGGGAGTCAAAACGTCTACCACTCGGAGGCCGGCATGATGACCGTCCTCGGTTACCAGGCGTAACCCCGGTCCACGTTCTGAGACGCCGGGCCGGGGGCCACCCCCTCGCCCCGGTCCACGTTCTGAGACGCCGGGCCGGGGGCCACCTCCCCCGCCCCGGCGCCCGCCCCGCCACACCGTGCCACCCGCCCCGACCTGCGCAGCCATGACGTTTTCTTAACGCGGGCCGATGACGACTCCTTAACGGCTGTCGCATAGCCTGGCGCACTGCCGTCGCCCGACGGCGCTTTTACGGGGTCTTTAAACAAGAGGTGCAAGGTGGTTTCGTCGGGTTCGACGGAGACGGCGACGGAGGATCCGTCGTCGGCTCGAATACGGCTCCGCAGCTGGCTGCTGGAGGACATGTCCCCGGACAAGTCCGCCCACAAGGCCGGCACGGAGGCGCCGGAAGGCGGTGCGGAGCCGGGGGACTCCGCCGCCGACGCCGCGCACGGTGCGCACGCGGGCCAGCCGTGGTGGCGCGTGATGTGCCTGACCGGCCTGGACTACTTCTCCACGCTCGGTTACCAGCCGGGCATCGCCGCCCTCGCGGCCGGCCTGCTGTCGCCGATCGCCACGATCGTGCTCGTGCTCGTCACCCTGCTGGGCGCACTGCCGGTCTACCGGCGGGTCGCCCAGGAGAGCCCGCGCGGCGAGGGCTCGATCGCGATGCTGGAGCGGCTGCTGTCGTTCTGGAAGGGCAAGCTGTTCGTCCTCGCCCTGCTCGGCTTCGCGGCGACGGACTTCATCATCACGATCACGCTCTCGGCCGCCGACGCCAGCGCGCACCTGGTCGAGAACCCGCACCTGACCAGCGTGCTCGGCGGCAAGCAGATGATCATCACGCTGATCCTGGTCGCCCTGCTCGGCGCGGTCTTCCTCAAGGGCTTCAGCGAGGCCATCGGTCTGGCCGTGGCGCTCGTCGCGGTCTACCTGACGCTCAACGTGGTCGTCGTCGCGGTCGGCATCTGGAAGATCATCCAGGCGCCGCACGTCGTCGCCGACTGGTCCAACGCGCTGACCGCCGAGCACGGCAACGTGTTCGTCATGATCGGCGTCTCGCTCGTCGTCTTCCCGAAGCTCGCGCTCGGCATGTCCGGCTTCGAGACCGGCGTCGCCGTGATGCCGCACATCAAGGGCGACGCCGGCGACACCGCCGCGAACCCGGCCGGCCGGATCCGCGGCACCCGCAGGCTGCTCACCACCGCGGCCGTGATCATGAGCGCCTTCCTGATCGCCACCAGCTTCATCTGCACGCTGCTCATCCCGGCCAAGGAGTTCGAGGACGGCGGCCAGGCCAACGGCCGCGCCCTCGCCTACCTGGCGCACGAGTACCTGGGCGGCACCTTCGGCAGCGTCTACGACCTGTCGACCATCGCCATCCTGTGGTTCGCCGGCGCCTCCGCCATGGCGGGCATGCTCAACCTCCTGCCCCGCTACCTGCCGCGCTACGGCATGGCCCCGCACTGGGCCCGCGCCGTCCGCCCGATGGTGATCGTCCTGACGATCGTCGGCTTCCTGATCACCTGGCTGTTCGACGCGAACGTCGACGCCCAGGGCGGTGCCTACGCCACCGGTGTGCTGGTCCTGATCAGCTCGGCGGCCATCGCCGTCACCATCGCCGCCTACAAGAAGCGCCAGCGCGGCTGGACCATCGCCTTCGGGATCATCTCGGCGGTGTTCCTGTACACCACCGTGCTGAACACCATGGAGCGCCCGGACGGCGTCAAGATCGGTGCCTGCTTCATCGCCGGCATCATCCTGGTCTCGCTGCTCTCCCGTCTGAAGCGAGCCTTCGAGCTGCGGGTCACGGACGTCGTGCTGGACGAGACGGCCGAGCGCTTCATCCGCGACTACGCCCACCGCCCGCTGCGCCTGATCGCCAACGAGCCGACCAACCGGGACGTCGCCGAGTACCGCGACAAGATCCGGCAGATCCGCGCCGACAACGACATCCCGGGCGAGGACGACCTGGTCTTCGTCGAGGTGACGGTCCGCGACGCGTCGGACTTCGAGTCCGAGCTGACCGTGCGCGGCGAGGTGCTGCACGGCCGCTACCGGGTGCTCGCCCTGGAGAGCTCCAGCATCCCGAACGCGATCGCCGCGCTGGCGCTCACCGTCCGGGACCGCACCGGGCAGCGGCCGCACCTGTACTTCGAGTGGACCGAGGGCAACCCCTTCGCCCAGTTCCTGCGGTTCTTCCTGTTCGGTCAGGGCGAGGTCGCGCCGGTCACCCGAGAGGTGCTGCGCGAGGCGGAGCCGGACCGGACCAAGCGTCCGCGCGTCCACGTCGGCTGACCCGCGCCCCGCGCCGCAACGGCCCGTCCGGTCCTCCACGACCGGGCGGGCCGTCGCCGTTCCCGTAGGCACCCTTAGAGTGCGATCGGACCAACACCCCGTTGGTCGAGCACAGCGCCGGACACCGCGAGAAAGGGCCCAGCCCGCATGAGTACCGCACCCGAGCACTACGACCGTCTCCTCGCCGCCCACTACACCTGGATGCTCGGCGGCGACATCCCCGCGCTCGCCGAGGCGCAGGCCGAACTGCTGGCCGGGCTGGGGGTCGCGCCCGAGGCCGGTTCCGGCACCGCGGTGGACCTCGGCGCCGGCCCGGGCACCCAGACCCTGGCGCTGGCCGCGCTCGGCTTCGGGCCCGTCCTCGCGGTCGACACCAGCGCGCCGCTGCTGGCCGAGCTGACCGAGTCGGCGGCGAAGGCCGGGCACGCCGAGGCGGTCCGGACCGTACGGGCCGACCTGCGCGGCGCGCTGCCGCAGCACACCGAGCCGGGTTCGGTGGCGGCGGTGGTCTGCATGGGCGACACCATCACCCACCTGCCGTCCCGCGCGGACGTGGCCGCACTGCTGCGCGACGCCGCCGCCGCGCTCGCCCCGGGCGGGCGGCTGGTGCTCACCTTCCGCGACCTCACCCGCCCGCTGGCCGGCACCGAGCGCTTCCTGCCGGTGCGCTCCACCCCGGACCGGATCATGACCTGCTTCCTGGAGTACCCGGACGAGGACACCGCGCTGGTGCACGACCTGATCCACACCCGCGCCGGCGAGGGCTGGACCCAGCAGGTCAGCAGCTACCCGAAGCTGCGGCTGGCGGTCGGCTGGGTGGAGGACCAGGTGCGCGCGGCGGGCCTGGAGGTGCGCCACAGCGAGACCAACGCGCGGGGACTGCACGTGCTGGCGGCGGTGCGGCCGTAGCCCGGTCGTAGCGCTGGGGCGCCTCGCGGAGAACCCCTCGGGGGACGACCGCAGGGCGCCGCCCACGCCGGAGGGGGGCGTGGGCGGCGGGTCGGTGGGGCGCGGTCAGGACGGCAGGCGCAGCACCAGGCCGGGCTCGATGAGGTCCGGGTCCTCGCCCACGACGGAGCGGTTGAGCGCGTAGAGGGCGGGCCAGCCGCCGGGGACGCGCAGCTCGGTGGCGATCTGGTCCAGGGTGTCGTCCTCGCGGACGGTCCACTGGCCGTCGTCGGCGGAATCGGAGGTGGACGTGGACGCGGGGGCCGACGTGGAGGCCGGCGGCGGCGCCACGGGGGCGTGCCCGTGGTCACGGGCGGCCCCGTGGCCGTGGCCCTGGCCCTGGCCGTGACCGTTGCCGCGGCCGTTGACGGCGCGGGCGCCGCAGACCGGCCACGGGGAGAGGCCGCGACGGTCGGCGAGGTGCTGGGCGACCGCCATCTGTTCCTCGCGGCTGGCGAGGTCGGGGCGCGGGGCGTAGGCGAGGCCGCCGTTCGCCCGCCAGGTGGACTGGTCGAACTGGAGGCCGCCGAAGTAGCCGTTGCCGCTGTTGACGTGCCAGTTGCCGCTGCTCTCGCAGGCCGCCACGCGCTCCCAGTCGTACTTCCCGGCGTCCGGCCTCCGGGCGGGATCGGTCCCGGTCTCCCCGCCTGGGGGTGCGGCGTGGGCCGCGGAGGAGGCGAGGGCCACGGCGAGGGCGCAGAGCGCGGTGGGGACGAGGCGGCGGAGACGAGCGGTGGGAGGCATGGGCGACTCTCAGATCCGGGGACAGGGCGTGCACCGCCCGGAGACGGCGCCCTCCAACCGACGCATGCCGAGTGGGGCGTACGGTCGGCGACACGTCCGACAGGTCACCCGCTCGGCCCCCCGGGACCACCCCGGCGGCCCCCGGACATCCGGCCGTACCCCTGCTGAAGGTCCGACTCCTGGAGTGGCCGGGATGCCTCTCGACGAAGGGTACGGACGAACGATGACGATCGATCAGGGCACCGTACGGGCCGAGCTGGGGGTGATCGGCGGTTCGGGGCTGTACGCGCTGCTGGACGACGTGGCGGAGGTGCGGGTCGACACGCCGTACGGTCCGCCCAGTGACGCGCTGTTCGTGGGTGAGGTGGCGGGGCGGCGGGTGGCGTTCGTGCCCCGGCACGGGCGTGGCCACAGGCTGCCGCCGCACCGGTGCTCGCACGCCCTGGACGGGGTCGTCACCGGGCTGCCGGGGGTGGTCGCCGGCTGAGCCGGGACGCCCGCCGTCCGCGCGCTGAGCCCCCGGGAGGAGTCGTACGCGAGCACGCAGTACTCGCCGCAGCAGTGGACGACCACCTCGGTGTCGGCGGGCAGCTCGTCCGGGCGGTCGGCGAGCTCGTCGACCGGGATGTCGACCGGCTGGAGAGCGCGCCCCGGATGTGCCCGCGGTTGCTGCATCCGGACGCAGACGGCACTGTCAAACCAGGAGGACCGAGATGCGCTTCGCCGACGAACACCTGATACCGCTGGTCGACGAGGGACTGGGCAACAGCGCCTACCTGGTCGACCTGGGCGACGGCCGCGCCCTGGCCGTGGACGCCAGCCGGGACCTGCGCGCCCTGCGGGCCGCCGCCGATCGGCGCGGGCTGACCGTGGCCTTCGCCGCCGACACCCACCTGCACGCCGACTTCCTCTCCGGCGCCGTCCAGCTCGGCCACGACGACGGCGCCACCGTGCTCGCCTCCGCCGCCGGCCACCGAGCCTTTCCGCACACCCCGCTCGCCGACGGCGACGAGGTCGACCTCGGCGGGCTCGCGCTGCGCGCCCTCGCCACCCCCGGGCACACCGACGAGCACCTCTCCTTCCTGCTCCTCGACGGCGCCGGAGCCGGTGCCACCGAGCTCGGCGTCTTCACCGGCGGCTCGCTGATCGTCGACTCCGCCGCCCGCCCCGATCTGCTCGGCCCCGAGCGCACCGAGGAACTCGCCCGCGCCCAGTACCGCTCGCTGCGCCGCCTCGCAACCCTCCCCGACCACCTCCCGGTCTGGCCCACCCACGGCGTCGGCTCCTTCTGCTCCGCCCCGCCCGGCGCCGCCCGCACCACCACCGTCGGCGCCCAGAAGCAGTCCAACCCGCTGCTCGCCGCGCCCACCGAGGACGCCTTCGTCGCCGAACTGCTCGCGAGCCTCGGCAGCTATCCCGCCTACTTCGCCCGCCTCGGCGAACTCAACCGCACCGGGCCCCGGGTGCTCGGCGGCACGCCGCGGCTCCCGCTGCTCGACGCGGCCCAGCTCGGCCGACTGCTCGCGAGCGGCGGCCAGGTCGTGGACGTCCGCCCGGCCGCCGACTACGCCGCCGGGCACATCCCCGGCGCCCTCTCCATCCCGCTGCGCGGCCAGTTCGCCACCTGGCTCGGCTGGCTGCTGCCCGACACCGCCCCGCTGGCCTTCGTCACCGGCGAGGACCAGGACCTCGACGAACTGGTCTGGCAGGCCCACAAGATCGGCTACGAGCGCGTGGCCGGCCGACTGGCGGGCGGCATGCGGGCCTGGCGCGAGGCGGAAGGAGCCGTCGCCGCAACCGAGTTCGTCACCCCGGAGGAGGCCGGGCAGCGCCCGTACCTGGACGTCCGGCAGGAGTCCGAGTTCGCCGCCGGGCACGTCCCGGGCGCCACCCACATCGAACTGGGCTCGCTGACCGGCCGCGCCGCAGACGCCCCGCAGGGTGCGCTGGTCGCCTGCGGCCGCGGCGAACGCGCGATGACCGCCGCCAGCATCCTGGAACGCGCCGGGCACACCGGACTGGCCGTTTTGCGCGGCGGGTTCGCCGAGTACGCCGCCGCCCGCGGTGTCCGCCTGGTCGAGGGAACGGCGGTGTGAGGCTGGGGGCCCGCAGCGCTTGACGCGCGGCGGGCTCATTGTCGCTCCCTGCCGCGACACGAGGAAGTGGACCTCGCGGGGCCTGATCTCCAGGCCGCTGATGCCGTCGGGCGTCGCGCCCAACTGGCGGGCGCCGAGGGCCGTCGCCTGGAAGGCCTCCTTGGATGCGAACGCGCCCGTGGTGACGACGGCGTTGCCGTCCGGGGTGACCCAGACCCCGACGGACTCGAAGCCGGGTTGCGTCCCATCGGATGGAAGCGTGAGGTGGGTCATCGTGGGCGCGTTGCGCACCCCGCGGGAGAAATGGGTCGAGGAGGGGCCGCGGGCGCTGGCTGTGGGTGGTGTGGACGCGGTGCGGATCGAGGCGCTCGCCAAGGTGCTGGGGGGTGACCGAGGGAGGGTTCTACGGCTACTTCGCCGACCGCGACGCACTGCTGGCCGAGATGCTGGACGCCTGGGAGCGCGAGGGCGTCGACGATGTGATCGACCGGGTCGAGCGGGGGTGCGACGACCCGAGGGAAAGGGTCCGCCTGGCCGGGCAGCTCATCTTCTCCGGCGACCGCCTGCTGCTCATCGACCTGGCCATCCGCGAATGGGCCCGCCGTGACCAGGCCGTCGCCGAGCGCCTGCGCCGCGTGGACAACAGGCGCATCCAGCTGATCCGCGACGTGCTGGGCCCCTCGTGTGCCGACCCCGAAGAGGTCGAGGCCCGTGCTCTGCTTGCCTTCTGTCTGGCCGTCGGCAACCACTTCCTCGCCGCCGACCACCCCGGCGGCATTCGCAGGGCGGTCATCACCCGCGCCGCCGACATCATCCTCGAGCTGCCGCCGGCAAGTTGAGGGTCAGGCGGCTTCGGCCCGGTCCATCGCGGCGGCGGCCGGCTGGGCGAGCCAGACCAGGCGGGTGCTGATCCCCGGCTGCTCGGGGTAGTGGCGCAGGGCGCGCTCGGGCGAGGCGAGGGTCAGGCGTGCCCGCCCGTCGATGCTGATCACGTGCGTCGACCCGGCGTGGTCGGCGAGCCCCCAGGCCACGACCCACCCGTCGGCGTCCGCGCGGCCTTCGTCGCACACCTGGACGACGGCGAAGAGCCGGGGTGCGGTGTCGAGCACGAGACCGTACAGCTCCTGGTCGAAGGGCGGCTGGGGGTTTGGCGAGGGCGCAGCAGTCATGGAAGTCTCCTACCTGAACGGGAGTTGGACGCCCCGGTGGGGCGAACCTGACGCAGAATCAAAAGTAGCCAGTCGGTAGTATGTAGTCCACCACTCTTGGAGAATTCATGGCACTACCACTCCATGGAGTGAAGGGCGAGTAGGGAAAGGGGGCAGCGGATGCCACCCAGCAAGATCCCGCCGAGCATCCGGCAGCGACGACTCGGCGCGGAGCTGCGCCGGTTGCGCGAGCAGGCAGGCCTGTCGGTCACGCGGGCCGGGGAGCTGCACGGCACTCAGCAGTCCCGGATCAGCAACATCGAATCCGGCGGATACCCGGTGAGCGCGGATCGGGTACGGAGCCTGGCGCGCCTCTACGGCTGCGCGGATGAGGCCCTCATCGAGGCGCTGACCCGCATGACCGGTGGCCGCACGCGGGGTTGGTGGGACGAGTACCGCGAGATCCTCCCGGCCGGAGCGCTCGACCTGGCGGAGGTCGAGCACCATTCGCAATCGATGCGGATTGCCACGGTGATTCACATCCCCGGCCTGCTCCAGACCCCTGAGCATGCTCGTGCGCTCTTCCGTGATGTAGTCCCTCCCTTGTCGCCGCCCGAAGTGGAACACCTTGTTTCTCATCGCATCAAGCGGCAGGCGGTGCTGTACGGGGAGCAGCCGATCCCGTTGTCGACCGTTGTCCATGAGACCGCCTTGCGGATGGGATTCGGTGGTCCGGAGGTCGCCCGGGATCAGCTGGAATACCTGCTGACTGTGAGCGAGTACCCGCACATCGACCTGCGGGTGATCCCGTTCGGCACCGGCAGCTTCCCCGGCTCCGGTGCTGGGATCGTGTACTTCGCCGCCGAGGTCGCACGGTTGGACTGCGTCCAGGTCGATGGGGACCGGTACGAGTTCATTGACACCGAGCCGCAGCTGATCAAGTATCGAGCCGTGTTGGATCGGTTGGAGGCGAGTGCGCTCAAGCCTGACGCGTCCCGCGACCTCATCCGCCGTGTTGCCCAAAGCATTTGAGATGGAAAACAAACATGGCCGTTCAGACCTGGCAGAAGTCCTCATTCAGCGGCGACACCGCCAACTGCATCTACCTAGCAGCGGCCCCGGACGGCGCCGTCAAGATCCGGGAGAGCGACGACCCTGACGTCATCCTCACCACATCGCCTGACAAGCTCCGCGCCTTCCTGCGCGGTGTCAAGGCAGGAGAGTTTGACCGCCTGGCAATGTAATCCAGAACTACCCTGACGGGCATGGATTGGCTCGAACGGGTGGCGGGGTTGCGGCGTTGGGTTCGCGATGGGGTGCGGGCTCCGCACAAGCCGTTGTTGCTGCTGTACGCGCTTGGCAGTTACCAGCGGGACGCGGACGGGGAGTTGCGCTACAGCGCGGTAGAGGCGGAGCTCAGTCGGCTGCTCGTTGAGTATGGGCCGTCGCATGCGACGACTCCCGCCTACCCGTTCCACTATCTGGTCAACGACGGTGTGTGGGAGGTGCGGACCGATCGGGGGCCGGGGAGCCCCGGTGCCGGGGTCGGAGTTCTTCGGTCGAGCGGGGCCACCGGCAGGCTCGCGTCCGGACTGCGGGTGGCGCTCGGGGAGGAGCCGGCGCTGTTGGGGCGGATGGCCCGGGTGTTGCTGGACGCGCACTTCCCGTCGTCCCTGCACGCCGACCTGAAGTTGCCCCGGTTTGATGGACAACCTTCCGCTTTGGGACACTGGGTCCCGCAAGGAGGAGTTCATCGTGCCAAGGACGCGTCCGGCCTACCCGCCGGAGTTCCGTCGCCAGATAGTCGAGCTGGTCAGGGCCGGCCGGTCGCCGGAGGAGCTGGCGAAGGAGTTCGAGCCGTCCGCCCAGACCATTCGCACCTGGGCCAACCAGGACCGGGTGGATGCCGGGGAGCGCCCCGGGCTGACCAGCGACGAGAAGGAGGAACTCGCCCAACTGCGCCGCGAGGTGAAGCAGTTGCGCGAGGAGAAGGA